>WUAK01000136.1 GCA_009827205.1 Phycisphaeraceae bacterium
CGTCGCTGATCAGACGCAATCAAGTTCACCAAGCCGAGACCCGCTGACTCTGTTGGCGGGTTTTGGTATGCGCGTCGATCACGTGCTCAAGGGCGCGGGCAACTTCACAAAGTTTGCCGCCGCGACAGCGCATGGTTTGGCGACGCCCTGGACTTGGCTCAAGTGGGACCGGTTTGCGAAGCAGCTTTTCTTCATCGGAACGATGAGTATCCCTGTGCTTGCGATCACGGGCGCGTTCATCGGGATGATCCTGGCGATCGAGGGCTACCTCCAGTTCGCTGCGATCGGTCAGGAAGTCCGCCTTGGCGGTGTGATCAACATCTCGCTCACGAAGCAGATCGGGCCGGTGCTCGCTGCGGTAATTCTGGCAGGGCGTGTGGGCTGCTCGCTGACGGCGGAGCTTGGCTCGATGCGTGTAACGGAGCAGCTCGACGCGATGCGATCGATGGCAGCCGACCCGATCCGTGTTCTCGTGTGCCCGCGTGTTGCGGCGTGCGTGCTCATGATCCCAGCGCTGACAGTCGTCTCCAACGCGTGCGGCGTCTTCGGCGGGTGGTGGGTCACGACGCAGGTCTACGAAGCCAACAGCGATCAGTTCTGGCGTTACTCGGCAGCGCTTGTGACCTGGTTTGATCTCTTCAATGGGATTACCAAGAGCATCGTGTTCGGGTTCGCGATCGGGCTGATCAGCTGCTACAAGGGATTCAACTGTCGCCCTGGCGCGGTCGGAGTTGGCCGCGCAACGACTGATTCGTTCGTGACGAGTTTCCTCGCGATCGTCGCGATCAATCTGGTGCTTGCCAAGCTGCTCAACGAGTTGGACCTTTGGCGCACGGGCGGCGTGCTCCGGGCGGTGTTTACCTGATCAACCGGCCTGGGTCTTGAGATCTTCTTCTGTCACTCGCTTCGGCGCGAAGAAGAACGCAGCGGCAAGCGCAAACACCACACCCGCAACCCCCGCGAGCATGAAGTCCCAGCCGAACTCGAGTGACGCGTCGTTGTCGAACTGGGGCTTGGGTCTCGACACGGGCGGGATCGATGTCATCGCGGCGTCGTACTGCCAGGTGCCCTCGAGAAGCTCGCCTTCTTTGGGAGGTTCGTTGCCGCGCCGCTTCGAGGGGTACGCGAGACGCTCGTGCACGATCTCGCCCGACTCTTTGAGTTCGTAGAGATCGAACATCCAGCCGTTGTTCCAGACTTCGCCCCATGTCCGGTGGTCGGTTCCTGGGGGCGGGGTGCGGACGACGATGACAAGGCGGTCGTCGAGTGTGTCGTCAAGGATGCCTTGCATCGCGTCCTTGCCGCTCATGCCCTTGACGAGCACGAACCTGTAGACGCGGAGCCAGTCTTCGTAGCGCCTGAGATCGGGCAAGAAATCGAGTTCGTTTGGGATTGTTTCGCGGATGCGGAGCGACTCGTCACCGAAGCTGACGTTGACGTACACCTGGTCGTTTTCCGACGTTTCCTCGCTGAACTTCACTTCATTCAGACCGAACACAAAGTGCTCATCGACAACAGGGGAGAAATAGGCCCGAGCGGGCAGCTCATTCTCGTTGTAGTTTGCGATCTTCTTCGCGAGCGACGCGACAGCGATCACAAACGCCACGACGGAGAGCGCCATGACGGTTGCGGTAACAGGTCTCTTTGGTCTCATGATTCCCTGGTGTGCAGCGGCGAGTGTTTAGCCCTCGCTCTCGCCTTGATCTTCGTCGGTGTGCTCATCGTCGTGATGCTCACCGTGATCGCCGTGCCCGTGATCGTCGTGACCGTCGTCGAGGCCTTCCCAGACTCCTGTGGAGAAGAGGCCGGGCGTAAGGCCCGAGTGCGAGCGGCTTTGCCACGCGTCGGACAGCTCTGAGCCGCTGCCGTGATGGTCCTTCTTGTGGGAGTTGTAGTCCTCGATGCCGTGCTCAGCGATGTAGTTGTCTTTGACGCGCATGTACACGGGGCCCGCTGCTGACTTGATGTCATCGCGCCCCTGTGACAGGCCGTATTCACCGAACCCGACGCCTGATCCGCCGCTGACCACTTCGCCCGAGCGCCACTCGGTGACGAGGCCTCGGCTGTTGAGATCGAGCGCGGTGAACATGATGAAGAGCCAGACGGCAAAGAGCGTAAAGAGGAAGAGCAGGACGTTGATGCCGCTGTCGTAGCGGAGCTGCATGAAGAAGAGCGCAACGAGCCCGCCCTTGATGCAGGCGATACCCATCGCGAGGACGACGTTGACCCATCCGGGAATGATCCAGCCCCATTCGTAGGCGGCGTGCTTCTCGAACTGCGCCTGGAACACCGTGAGGATGGTGAAGAACAGGAGCGCGAGGAGGACACCGAGCAGGATCTGCCATGGCACGATGACGTGACCGTGATGGCCGTCGGCGTGGAACCCGTGCGGATCGGCTGGGTTGTATTCGTGTTCTTGTGCGTGGCTCATGGTGATGCTCTTTGGTTAGTGGACGAGGTACAGGAGCGGGAAGAGGAAGATCCAGACAAGGTCGACGATGTGCCAGTAGAGACCCACGCCTTCCATCATGGTGTAGTGCGTCGGGCCGTAGGCACCCTTGCCCTGGCGGTATATCAGCCAGGCGATAAGGACCATGCCCCCGATGACGTGTGTCGCGTGGATGCCCGTGGAGACGTAGTAGATGCTCCACCAGACGTTCTCGTGGGCGTGCTGGGCGAACGGGTAGTCGAAGAGCGAGCCGGGCCGTTTGCCCTCGCTCCACTTGGGTATGTACTCGAAGACGAGTTTGATGACCAGGAAGGCCGCGGCGCAGAGCCAGGTGATCAGAAGGTTGATGCGTGCCCAGAACTGCTGGTTGAGCTGCACGTTGCGGATCGCCATCGCGATCGTGAAACTGGAGATCAGCAGGACAACCGTGTTGAGCCCGCCCCATCTCCAGTCGAGGTAGCTCGAGCCCGCGGCGATCGACTCGGGATACATCATCCGGAAGATCGCGTACGCGCAGAACATGCCCGAGAAGAGGAGCACCTCAGTCGCGAGGAAGAGCCAGATGCCTATCTTGGCGGCATCAAACTCGTCGTCCGCGTTGCGCCAGTGGTGGCCGTGGGTATACCGCTGCCAGAGCGGTACCTTCTCATTCCCGGGTTCTGGGAGTGCGGGTTGGTGGGTGTCGATACTTGCCATCAGGAGACTTCCTCTTTTTGAGGTCTGGTCCTTGCTTCAGTCAGTGCTTGTGTCCGCCGGGTGTCTGCTCGGGGAGCGGGTAGTCCTTCGGATCCCAGCCCGGGGGCACGACCTCGTCGAAGTCGTACGGGCCGTGGGTTAGGACAGGCTCGTGGTGGAAGTTGTGCTCGATGGGCGGGGTCTCGGTTTCCCACTCGAGCGTGAGGCCGCCCCATGGGTTCTGAGGCGCTTTCTCACCCAGGAAGAGTGAGTGCAAGAACACCACAAGGTGAACCACAAACCCGAGCGCGAGGATGAGCGAGCCGTACGTTGAGATCTGGTGCAGGAGCGTGAACTCGTCGACGTAGCTGGCATAGCGGCGAGGCATGCCTTGTGTTCCGAGGAAGAACTGGGTGAAGAAGGTCATGTTGAAACCGATGAAGACGAGTGCACACCCGAGTGCGCCGCCCTTCTCGCTGTACATGCGTCCGAACATCTTGGGCCACCAGTGGTGGAGACCAGCGAGGAAGGCGATGACGGTGCCGCCGAACATGACGTAGTGGAAGTGCGCGACGACGAAGTACGAATCGTGCAGGTGGAGGTCGGTTGAGAGCGTGCCCAGAGGCAGGCCGGTCAGGCCGCCGATCGAGAATAGGAAGAGGAACGCAAACACGTAGAGCATGGGCGTCGTGAATGTGATCGAGCCCTTGTAGAGCGAGGCGATCCAGTTGAACACCTTCACGGCGGTCGGGATCGCGACGAAGAATGTCAGGAAGCTGAACACCATTGCCGCCAGTTCGCCCTGGCTGGTGAACATGTGGTGACCCCACACAAGGAAGCTGATCGCCGCGATGGCGAGCGAACTGAACGCGATCGCGCGGTAGCCGAAGATTCGTTTGCGGCAGTGAATTGCGAGCACATCACTGATGATGCCCATCGCGGGCAGGATCATCACATACACCACGGGGTGGCTGTAGAACCAGAAGAAGTGCTGGAAGAGGACGGGGTCACCGCCCAGGCCCGGGTCGAAGATGCCGATCTGCAGAACCCGTTCGAAGATGAGCAGGAGCAGCGTGACACCGATGACTGGCGTCGCGAGCACCTGGATGATCGAGGTCGAGTAGACGGCCCAGATGAACAGGGGCATATCGAACCAGCCCATGCCGGGTGCACGCAGCTTGTGCGTCGTCACGATGAAGTTCAGGCCCGTGAAGATCGAGCTGAACCCGAGGATGAACGCAGCGAGCACCATCGCGATGACCTGCGGCTGTCCTGTCGTTGTTGTTGAATAAGGCGTATAGAACGTCCAGCCCGTGTCAACACCGCCCATCAGGATGGAGAAGACACCGAAGAGTGAGCCGAAGACATAGACGTACCAGCTTGCGAGGTTGAGCCTCGGGAACGCAACGTCCTTGGCGCCAAGCATGAGAGGCAGGAAGAAGTTGCCGAGTGAAGCGGGGATGGCGGGAATGATGAACATGAACACCATGATCGCGCCGTGCATGGTCATCACGCGGTTGTACGCCTGCCCCGCTGCTGCCTGGCTCACAGTCTCGCCTTCGGCGAAGAACGCAAGTGCAGCACCAGTCAGGTTGCCGGTCTCATCAATTCGAGTTGGTTCGAGCAGCTCGATGCGGAGAGCCAGCGCGGCAACGCCGCCCAAGAAGAACATGAACAGCACAGCGAAGAGGTACATGACGCCGATCTTCTTGTGATCGACGGTGGTCATCCAATCCCACACCGTGGCGATCGGGCCGTACTTCGGATTCAGGTACGAACCCTCATCGTGGTGACCGTGGTCACCGAGCTGGTCCAGATTTCGATCAACGGTCGTCATGACTCGTTCCTTCCGCTGCTCTCAGCGGTCTGACTCGGCGGCTCGCCCGCCGGAAACTACTCTTACTCCCCGCCGTTTGCGGCGGCTTCGAGCTCGGCGGCCTCGGCCTCGAGCTCCTCGTATCCAGGGATCGGTGTGCCCGGATCTCTGTCGGACAGGCTCCGCATGTACGCGATCACACCCCGCATCTCGACATCACTCAGCTGACCATCGAATGAAGGCATTGCATTGGCGAAGCCTGCTTTCACCTTCGCACCGGGCAGGATGATGGACTCGCGGATGTAGTTGTCCCACTCGTCGGGCCTTGCATCGAGAGTCTCTTGCGTGAGTGAATCCGCATTCGTGAACTCGCGCGGGTACCCCCAAGCGTCTTTCCACGTCGGTCCTGTACCAACACCACCGTCAACGGTGTGGCACACGGCGCACTTGGCCTGCCAGACAAGAGCACCAACCTCGGCTGGAGGCGTGACCGCGTCGTAGGGAGGTGTGTTCAGCCAGGTTTGGTAGTACGAGGGTTCGACAACACGCAAGACTGCGACCATTTCTGAGTGCGAATCGCCGCAGTACTCGGCGCAGTAGACGATGTGATCGCGGTAGGCGAATTCGTTGTCATTCTTGTCCGTTGCGGTCATCACACGCTCATCAGCGCCCGAGCGATCCAGCGCGTTTGCGGTGAACACATAGGGCGTGTAGCGGTTGGGCATGACATCCAGCTTCGTGCGGAAGTCGGGCACCCAAAATGCGTGGATCACATCGGAGGAGTTCATCCGGAGCCTGACAGGTGTCTCGGCTGGGACTACAAAGATCGGGACGTTGTTGTTGCCGCCCAGCGTCGTGAACTCGCTTGCACCGATGCCGGTGGAGTAGGTCATCGACCACGCCCACTTCTGACCGACGAGGTCGATCTGCTCGGCGTAGCTCGGCGCCATCTGAGCTCTCATGTATCCGTTGAAGCCCCAGAAAAACATGACAGCCAGGAGCAGCGAAGGGATCACCGACCAGGCGATCTCGAGCGGCGTGTTGTGGCTCGGGCTTGGCTCGGCGGGGACGCCCTCTCTGCGGCGGTACTTGACCATGCAGTAGCCCATGATGCCCATGAGCAGCACGAAGAAGAACACGCTGACCCACCAGATAAACAGGAAGACCGCGTCGGAGCCGCCCAGACCCGAACCGACCAATGAGTCGGCCTTCTGCCCGAAGAACAGCTTGATGACGAAGTCATTGATACCGGCCAGAGTTGCCGTCATGTTCCAGCTCCGCTGACGCGCGGCGTCCGCCCCTGGAGACTGCCTCCGGGTGCAGATTGGTCGCCGCCCTTACTTGGATTCATCTTTGAGTATGCCCGGCGCTTGCGTACGGTGTCTGCGATAAACAGCCCGCCGATCAGCGAGCCGACGCCGAAGATTGAGAACACACCCGCGAGTTTCATGATCTGCATCGCCTCTGCGTTGAACGCGCCCGCGGTCGGGTCGTAACGGAAGCAGAAGAACAGGAAGGAGTCAGTGATCGACTCGGCGATCTTCCCGTCGCTTGCGCTGAGGAGCGCGATGCGGAGTTGCTTTGATTCGTACTCGATGCCGGAGAGGTAGTTCGAAACCCTGCCATCAGGTGTGAGAACGTACATGACGGAGGGATGGCTGAACTCGCCGGCCTGCGGGAGGAAGCGGTAGTCGAAGCCCACCGAGTCGGCGAGCCTGCGGGCGTCCTGCGCCGTCGCTGTGTGGAAGAGGAAGCTCTCTCTGCCGAGTTCGTCGAGCCCGCGCCTGTACGCGGCGTGGTGGTAGGTCTCTTTGTTTCGAGCCATCGAGGTCGTGTTGCGGTGGTCGAAGCTGACCACGATGACCCGGTAGTCCTCGCCTACATCGAACGTGACATCGTTGATGACCTCGTTCATGTGCCCGAGCATGAGCTCGCACATCTTTGGGCACGAGTAGTAGACGAGTAGGAGCACTGTCGGCCGCTCGTTGTCGGAGAAGTAATCACCGATGAGGACGGTTTCGCCGTCGGCGTTGATGAGCGGAATGTCCTTGGGGATCGCGCTTCCCCGGCGGTCGTCGATCTCGAGGCCGTCGATTTCCCTCGGGAGTGTGTCGCTGAGCACCTGCGCACGAGCGGCGGTCGCCGATGCGGCGAGCGTGATTGCGGTCAGGATGGCAACAGCGAGTGTGCGCATTTAGTCGCTGGACTCCTCTGCATCGCTGCCGGGCCCCGCGTAGTCATCGACGACGCTGCGAGCCGCGACCTGCCAGGGGATTCGGACGGTTTCGTCCTCGCGACTGACCCAGGCGTACTCGTTCAGGCGGCCCTTTGATTCCTCGGCGTAGGGCTTGTATTCCATCTGGTACTCGTACGTGTTCTCGACGAGCTGCGAGGCGAGGTTGGTCTTCGTGTAGTTGAAGAACACGATGAGTGCCCCAACCGTGAAGAGGATGAAGACAACCATGACAACGAAGAAGATCATCAGGAACGGCACGTTGATGTGCGCACCGATTTCCTCTTTGGGCCTGACCGGCTGATCGTGCCATTCGTCAAGCACTTGCGGGGTTTCC
>WUAK01000137.1 GCA_009827205.1 Phycisphaeraceae bacterium
AGGAGCGTCGCGATCGCACAGGCGGCACCCACGGCAATCTTGAGATGAAGTCCGATCGGCAATTCGTGCAGCGCAAGGACGGCGGTTTCACGATCAAGCCTCTCACCAGCAATGGGGGGGTACTGGCGCACGACAGGAACAACCGCGACGTTGAGAAACTCATGCAGGATCTCGCCGAGAACCTCGCCGCCTATCAGGTCGCGACCGATCTCATGAGGTCACAGATGGGCATCCTGATAACTGCAATCACTGAACGGGCATAAGCAAAGAGGCAACTGAGGCACGCATGTACGGCTCACTCGATATCTCAACCAGCGGCATGATCGCTCAGCGGACCAGGCTTGATGTCATCAGCGCCAACATCTCGAACAAGGATGCAATCCTTGATGCGCAAGGGAATTACAACCCGTACCGGAGGCGGATCGCTTTCATGGCAGCGGGAAACCCAGGAGCCTCTTCGAGCACGGGGCGCGATATGGGTGTGCACATCGCCGAGATCGGGCAGGACCAGTCGCCGTTCAAGCTGAAGTACGCCCCGGACAGCCCGTACGCCGATGAAGCGGGGTACATCAAGACGCCCAATATCGATACGACGACCGAGCGGATCGACGCGATGGAGGCGGTGCGGGCGTATGAGGCCAATGTTGTCGCAGCAGAAACGACCAAGCAGATGCTGGCCCTTGGTTTGCGGTTGATCGCGTAGAGTATGGCTGATTCGCGCAAGAACGAGCCCATCGGGGGCTTCAGGGAGCGTCAGGAATGACAGACCCACTCGGACTCGTCGGACAATCTCAGCAACTGGGTGCCGCGCAACAGGCCCAGCAGGGGAAGCGCGCAGAGTCCGCTGCCAGTCAAGGGTTTAAGGATCTGCTGATGCAGAACATCGAGCAGGTCAACAAGCTCCAGGAAGACGCGACGCACGCGATCGAGGATCTCACGACCGGTAAGCGCGACGACGTCGAGAGCGTCCTCCTGGCGACAGCCAAGGCTGACACCGCGTTCCGCCTGCTCCAGCAGGTAAGGAACAAGGTCTTCGATGCATACAAAGAGATCCAGCAACTCCGGGTCTGATGCGCAGCAGCTGCGCGTCTCATGTGCGCAATATCTACCCATCTGTGCGCAAGTTCAAGCAACTGTCCTGACGATGCCGAGGAAGCACTGACCTGAGTGCCAGATCCGTCTGTCTGAGCGGACTGCGCGCCTTGGTTGCCGCGCGGGAGGCGTGGGGGTTCTGGTTCGGCACGGAGGCCGGTGCATGTTCGACTCGTTTGGTCGCATCCTGAAGAACTCGGGTGATCAGCTCGGCCGTCTCACGCCCACGGCTCGGCTTCTCGTCATGGTGACGCTCGCTCTGATGGCGAGCATCCTGGTCATCGTCGCGGTTTCCGCGAGTGGCCCAAGCCGGACCGAGATAGCCGCTGGCACCGACCCTTCTTACAAGTCCGAAGCGATGACCCAGCTCAGAGCTGCAGGCATCGAGGCCAACGTCAACAGCAAGGGGCAGCTGCTCGTCAAGCACGGCGATGTTGATAGGGCAGCGGGCTTGCTCGCCTCTCAGGGCGTCCTGCCAGCCGACGGCACGCTGATGTTCAAGAACCTCAGCGAGCAGATGAAGTGGACGAATCCGCGAGAGATCAACGCTCAGATCATTCAAATGGCGCTGCAGAACGAACTGGCACGCACGATCTCGAACTTTCCGGGTCTCAAGCAGGCCAGCGTGTTTCTCGATAACCCAACGCCGACCGGAATCGGCATGGTCGTCCGCAAACCAACGGCTTCTGTAACGGTCTTTAGCAAGTCTGGCGCTTCTATCAGCCAGAACGAAGTCGATGCGATCGCCAAGCTGGTCAGCCATTCGGTTGCCGGTTTGGATCTCACCAACGTCAGCGTCATCGACGGCACATCTGGTGTGCCCCACCAGGCTCGCACCGACGACAACGCGATCGCATCGAACTATCTCGAGCACAAGCTGAAGTTCGAACGCGAAGTCGAGCAGAAGATCCGCGGCATCCTCTCGTCTATACCGGGTGTCGCGATCGCGGTCACCGCGGATGTTGACGTCAAACGAGTCACCAGTAAGCGAGAGTCGTTCTTTGACAAAGGCAACGGCACCGTCTCGCTCTCCCAGTCGCGTACGAGCGTGACCGAAGAGCAACAGGCTGGCAACCGCGGAGCCGAGGCTGGCACCAGACCCAACACCGGCGCGGATATCAACTACAACACTGGCAGTTCGACCGGCTACACGAAAGAAGACACATCGGAAGACTTAGAGAACCGTGTCGGCTCAGAAATCACCAGCACGATCGACCCCCGAGGCAACGCGACATCGCTGAGTATTTCGGTGCAGGTCCCAAGGGGCTACATCGAGGCACTGATGCCAACGCCCGAAGGGACGGCCGAGGGCGAAACGCCTGTGTTCGACGACGCGGCCGTCGATGCGAAGTTCGCAAGCGAGCAGGACCGCATCCGCGAGATGATCGAGCCTCACCTTCCGGTCCGCGTTGCCGAAGGCGGTGCAACAGAGCCCGCTGGGACTGTTGTCGTGTCGATGATGCCACTGGATCTCGCGGCGCTGGCAGGCACCGCTCAAGCTGCAAGCCTCGGCTTGCCGGGCATGACGGCTGGAACATCCGGGGGTGGCGTGCTCAGCGGGATTATGGCCAGCGGCCTGATCGAGAAAGTCGTGCTCGTCGCGCTCGCTGCGACGGCGATGCTCATGATGCTGGTCATGGTCAAGGGCGCGACCAAGCGAGTCGAGCTGCCCAGCGTCGACGAGCTGGTCGGCATCCCCCCCGCACTTGAGCAAGCAACCGATGTCGTCGGTGAAGCCGATGAATCTGAAACACCCATGGATGGTATCGAGGTCGATGATCAGCACGTAGCCAGCACCAAGATGCTCGAACAGGTCGGCGACCTCGTCGGCAACGAGCCCGATCTCGCCGCCCGTCTCCTGAACCGCTGGATCCAGCCTTGATCTCAAAGATGGAAACTCGTTAGAGCGAAACAATGCCACGCAGACCGCACGAATCACTCCCAACCGATCCAGCAGAGCTCGAGGGCCTGACGAAGGCCGCGATCCTGATTCTCACGCTCGACGCTGAGAAGGCGGCGTGGGTTCTCAAGTCGATGACTCCCGAAGCTGTCGAGGAAGTGACGCGCGAGCTCGCGGGGCTGGGGCAGGTGCCAGTTCCTCTGCAGCGCGCGATCGTCGAGGAGTTTTATTCGACGGCTCTCGCGATGCAGAGCGCCAACGAGGGCAACCTCGATCACGCGAAACGGCTTCTACGCGAGTCGCTCGACCCGACCACCGCTGCGAAGGTCATGCAGCAGATCCAGACGCAGGTACAGCGGACACCGTTCTCGTTCCTACAGCGCGCCGAGAGCGAGAACCTGTTGACGTTTATTCAGGACGAGCATCCTCAGACGATCGCGCTGATCGTGTGCCACCTGCCTCACCACAAGGCGAGTGAGATTCTGATCGGCCTGCCCGCCCAGAAGCAGATCGAAGTCATCAAGCGAATCGCCAACATGGATCAGACCAACCCACAGGTCATCCGTGATGTCGAGAAAGGGCTTGAAAGCCGACTCTCGAACGTGCTCGGTCAGTCGACAGAAAAGATGGGCGGCATCCCGACCGTTGCCGAAGTCCTCAACCTTGCAGACCGCGCGACAGAGAAGACAATCATGGAAGGCCTCGAAGTCGAGGACCCGGACCTCGTCGAGCAGATCCGCAGGCTCATGTTCGTCTTCGAGGACATCCTCCTTGTGGACGACCGCGGCATCCAGGGCGTGCTCAAAGAGGTCGACAACGAAGAACTCAGCCTCGCGCTCAAGACCGCCAGCGAAGAGCTGCAGAACAAGATCCTCGGCAACATGTCCGAGCGCGCTGCGGCTCTCATCCGCGAGGACATGGAGTTCATGGGACCCGTGCGTGTCAGCGATGTCGAAACGGCGCAGCAGCGAATCGTCGACATTGTCCGCAGGCTCGAAGAAGCCGGTGAGATCATCATCCAGGGCCGCGGCGACGCGGATCTCGTGGTCTAAGGAAGCAGCATGGCGGTCATCAAACGCGCACAAGCCGAGAACGAAGCCAAGAGCGCCATTGTCCTCGACCTGGGAGACATCGCGAAGCAGGCAGAGCTTCTGCGAAAGCAGGCTCAAGCTCGCGCCGACGAGATCATCCTCGATGCCGAAGCGAAGCACGAGGAGCTCATCGATACGGGATACGAGCAGGGCGAACGCAACGGCTACGCGGTCGGCTACCGCGAAGGCTTCACGAAGGGCGAAGAAGAAGCCAGGCAGCGGACCACAATCGAGTCACGCGCCGAGCTCGAGAAGATCGAGGATTCCTGGATCAAGGCGCTCGACGATTTCGCTGACAAGAGGCACCACCTGCTCGTCGAGGGCAAAGAGAACGTGCTCAGGCTCGCGCTCGCGATCGCCGAACGCGTCATCCATCGTCAGATCAGTTTGGATGATCGCGTCGTGCTCTCACAGGTAGAGCACGCGCTCAAGCTCGTGGGCAGGCCAACTCGTGCGACCGTTCTCATCAACCCTGCCGACGGAGCAATGGTGCGGCGCGCTCTGCCGACTATGTCGGCTCGGTTCAGCGCGATCGAGCACGTTGTGTGCGAGGAAGATGAATCTATCGCAAGAGGCGGCTGCAAGGTTGTCACGAGCGAGGGCGGCGAAATCGATGCTTCGATCGAGACACAGATCCAGCGCATCGCGCAAACACTCCTTCCGGGTGATCGCGAGAGCCGCGATGCGGATCAGAATCGAGATGACAAGCGCGGGGATCGGGCGGCGTGAGTGCGCTTGGCGACCAAGTCAGGCTGGTCGAGTCCATTCAGCCTGTTGGAGTAGCAGGCCGAGTCGTCGCGCTGCGCGGGCTGACCGTGCTCGTTGATCAACTGCCCCTGCCCGTCGGGTCAGAGATCATCGTCGATTCCACGAGCGTGAGCGGCGAGATCGTCGGGTTCAATGAAGGGCACGCCATCGTCATGCTCTTTGGCTCCGCCGTCGGTATCAAGCCTGGTGATGTCGTTCGAGGGGCTCACGCGGCGCAGGTTGCGCCGATCAGCGATCTCTTGCTCGGCAGAGTGATCGATGCGCTCGGCGCGCCTGCAGACGAGGGCGGTGTGGTCGGAGACGCCGTGCTTAGGCCGATCGATGCCAAACCGATCGCTCCAATGCAGCGTTCGCGCATCGACCGCCCGATCTGGACCGGTGTCAGGGCGATCGATCTGATGACCACGCTCGGAAGAGGTCAGCGCATGGGCGTGTTCGCGGGCCCGGGCGTCGGCAAGAGCACTCTGCTCGGCACGATCGCACGCCGCTCGTCTGCAGATGTCAACGTCATCGCGCTCATCGGTGAGCGAGGCAGAGAGGTTCGCGAGTTTATCGAGCACTCACTGGGTGATGAAGGGCTTACGCGATCGGTTGTGGTCGTGGCAACGGGTGACGAGCCGCCTCTCATGCGGATCCGCGCCGCCAGGCTCGCGTGCGCGGTTGCCGAGCACTTCCGCGATGCGGGCAAAGACGTGCTCCTTATGATGGATTCGGTCACGCGATTCGCTCACGCGCAGAGACAGGTCGGACTCTCGATCGGTGAGCCGCCCGCGACGAAGGGCTACACACCGAGCGTGTTCGCGGAACTCCCAGTGCTGCTCGAGCGCGCAGGCGGCACCGACCAGTCGGGGGGCTCCGTCACCGGGCTCTACACGGTGCTCGTCGAGGGCGACGACATGACCGAACCCGTCGCCGATGCGGCAAGGGGTATCCTCGACGGGCACATAGTGCTCAGCAGGAAGCTCGCGCAGCGGTCACGCTACCCCGCGATCGATATCCTCGATTCGCTCAGCCGTGTTGCCAACGATATCGTTGATGACCACCACCGCGTTGCGCGTGATCATCTCAAGAAGTTGGAAGCCGCGTACGCGAACATCGAGGAACTCGTTCAGATCGGCGCATACGCGAAGGGGTCTGATCCCGAATCCGATGTTGCCGTGATGTATCACGACCGGATCGAGGACCTTGTGAGGCAGACCGTCGACGACTCGACCTCGCCTGAGCAGGCTCGCGAGTGGATGCTTCGTCTTGCGATGGAGTCGAGCGAGCAGCTCCGGGTGCTGCGCGCGGGTGGGCAACCACATCATTCAGGACGGGGTGAGTGATGGCAAAGTTCCGCTTCAGACTCCAGCCTGTCCTGCGTCAACGCGAGCTCGCCGAGCGTGACGAGCAGCTCAAGGTCGCGGAGATCGAGCAGAAGAGGATCGGTCTTGAGGATCGTCTACGCGCGTGTCAACAGCGCATCGAGGGCGAGCAGAGCGAGCTCGGCGTGCTCATCAGCAAGGGATCGATCAACCCTGCAGAAGCGAGATCACAGGGGGCAGCCGTGCTCGCGGCGAAGGCAGAAGCTCAGCAGCTCGCGGTTGAACTGGCTGGCGTGTACAAAAAGCTTGAGGCCGCACGTGGGCTGCTTGCCAAGGCGGCGATGCGTCGCCGATCGATGGAACTCCTCCGGGACAACCACAAAGAAAGCTGGAAGCGAGAAATCAACAAGGCCGAGGATCTCGCGGTCGACGAGCTCGCGGTGCTCCGCGCATCGCGGCGAAGTGAGGGTCAGCCATGAAAGCACTCTTCAAATCATTCGTGATCCTGGCCCTCCTGCACTTCTTCCTGATCCTCGGGTTCTTGGGTTGGATGTTCGGCACAGGCCGCATCGATGAGCGGCGTCTTGCCGATCTCAGAACGATGGTGACCGAGACGATAGCCGATCGAGACAAGCGTGAGGCAGATGAGCAGGCCGCGATAGAGGTTGCACTTCGCGAGCAGCAAGCCGCGGAGAACCAGGCGATCCCATTGACCTCTGATGATCGGATCACACGCAAGCTGATCGCAAGTGAAGCAGACCAGCAGAACGTCCAACGCATGCGACGAGAGATCCAGGATCTGCAGCGAACACTCCAGATCGAGCGCCGCCAGCTCGACGAGGAGCGGACTGAGTTCCTCGCCGAGAAGGACTCATTCGAAGCCGCTCGGGAGCGGATCCGCGAGACCGAGGGCTCTGAGCAGTTCCAGTCGGCGCTCACGACTCTGGCAGCGATGAAGAAGGATCAGGCCCACAGCCTGCTCAACGAAACCCTGACCGTCGATCCGAACGGGTTTGAGAAGGTCATCGCCTACCTCGACAACCTCGAGGACCGCCAGCGGGCTGAGATCCTCGGTGTCTTCGAGGAAGAAGACCCCGCTCTGGCAGCGAGATTGCTGGAACTCCTGCGGACGCGTGGCGTGGTTGCCACAGCCGCAGGGAACTGAGTTTGAACCAGGTCACACTCTCGACACTCTCAGCGACAGGCCAGAACACCGATCCCAAGCGGGATCTGGATGCCTCGCAGTTCCGTGCCGCGCTC
>WUAK01000138.1 GCA_009827205.1 Phycisphaeraceae bacterium
ATTCACGTAAATCTCGCTGAACGCACGGTTAAGCGTACCTGTCCTGCGTGAGGACAGAGCGGCTCGAAGCCAAATCCGTTGGTACTCGTACCAACGCCAGGCTGGAGGTCGCACGATGCGTTCAAATACTCAATCCGTACCGGTTTATGGACTTCACAAGGCCCGAGGACTCGCTCGAGTGGTCCTCGACGGTCGGCATATATACCTCGGTCGTCACGGGTCACCCGAGAGCATCGAGAAGTACGACCGGCTGATCGCCGATGAGCAGGTCGGACACGGATTGGGCGTTAATGACAGGCGTTCAGTTTCCCAAGCTGAATGTCGCCGGTTCGACTCCGGTCACCCGCTTTCAGAAGTCTCGTCAAATCAAATGCTCACGAGACCATCTTGAATCATGCACTACATCGCCAGGACGACGGATGGCCCTTTGTAGTACAGATTCGACTCCAAAGTAGTGCTAGCGAGTGCGGGCGCGCATGGTTCCCGCACACGTCAGTCAACCCACACCGCGGCGACTGTCAGGTCATCCGCAAGTGGGCCCGCGGCGTGGGCACGGACCCCATTTAGCAGTCCCTTGACGAGGGACTCTCGACCGAGTTCCCCTGCCAAGCACGCGAGCACCCCGTCGACCCCGAGTTGCTGTCCGTCAGGGTTCGTTTGCTCCACCGCGCCATCGGAAAACAACACGAGCGATGACCTAGGTTGCAAGCGGAGTTCGTGTACCTCGTACTCTGCTGTCTCGACCACGCCGAGCGGGAAACCCGGTTCGGTCTCGACACGCGTCGGTGCATCCTTGCCCCGAACGTGGACAGATAAGCCGTGTCCGGCGTCCACCAGTTTGATGGTGCCCTCTCTGACATCGACGATGCCCGCGATGAGTGTGACGAACTTGGATGCCTCTGAGCGTTGATGGAGATCGGTGCTCACCAGAGCCATTGCATCAGCGAGTTGAACACCCGACAACAGGCGTGTCCGGAGCTGCGATTGGCAAGCGGCCATGAGCATCGCGGCACCGACGCCCTTACCCGATACATCTCCCAGAAAGAAGGCTGCCCGGGACTCATCGATTGGGAAGACATCGAACAGGTCGCCCGCGACAACCCGGCCGGGGATGGACTCGAATTGGTACGAGACCGCGCCGTGGCGTCCTTGCTTCGGCGGAGATAGCAGCTCCTGCGCACGTCTCGCGGCGTCGAGGTCGGCCTGGAGTTGCCGATGTCGATCGGCCATCATCGTTGCGCTGATGCGTTGGAACGCCAACCCGGTGAGTCTCGCGACAGACTGACAGAAGGATGCTGCGTCCGGGGGCACAACGCCCTCGGCGTCGCGTGTATCGATCGTCATGAAAGCAGTCGGCGACCCGTCGACCAAGACGGGAGCACAGATGGCGGAACGGATGCCCAAGTCGACTATGGACTGGGCTTGATCGCCCTGTCCTGGGTTCACCGTCAGTTGTACGAGTCCTTGCCGAGCCGCCTGCTCGACGAGTGAACGCGATACTTTCGGCGGCTCAACCGACGTGGAAGCGAGGACCGAAAGTTCCGTGTCGGATTCCGGCTCAACAACGACGACCCGCCTGCACGACGTTGCCTCGCGCACGGCGTCCGCTGCCGCTTGCGCAGCCGCTTCACGGGCATCCAGCTCGTCGAGCTTCGCGGTCAACTCCATGAGCACTTCGAGGCCGCGCTGCGCGACTCCTCCAAGTTGCTGGGCAGGGATGGCACTCACGCTCGCAGCTGCGCCAGGTGACGGAGCGAACGGTGTTGTGACACCGGGTCGCGCCGAGCCCGAGGTGCAACGGCATCGCCACGAACCGAACTCAATGACATCTCCATCCTGGATGGGTGTCGCGACAGCCGGCTCGATACGTCGGTCATTGAGCGACGTCCCGTGTCTGGAGTTCAGGTCTGTCAGCAGCCAGGTCTCACCGTTCCGGACGATCGAGGCATGCCGACGCGACACCGATTGGTCGGGGATCGGCCAGTTGGCGTCAGCGGACCGGCCGATGACGAACAGACTGTCGGCCGGCAGGCTCACGGCTCGAACAGATTCGCCGGTGTCAATCGATGAGATCGGTCGCAGGCTGAGCCTTGGGGCGGGAGCATCCATGGGAGAATAGTACGAGGGGATGTGTTCCGTGGGGCTCACGACCCTCCATTGAGCACTATCATGAGTTCGTGATTGATCGCATTGGTCCATTCGAGGTTCTCAGAGAAGTCGGGCGCGGCGGCATGGGCGTTGTGTACCTCGCCCGCGACACGCGCCTCGACCGCGAGGTGGCGATCAAGGCGCTGCCTGGCCACCTGGCGACCGATCCGGCTCGCCATGAGCGGTTCGAACGAGAAGCTAAAACGCTCGCGGGTTTGAGCCATCCGAACGTCGCCGGCATCTATGGGGTCGAGGAACAGAATGGTGCTCGGTATCTCGTTCTCGAGTACGTCGACGGCGAAACACTCGCCGACCGGCTCGACCGCGGGCCGCTCCCTCTGGATGAGGCAGTTGAGTACGCGGCGCAGATTGCCGCAGGTGTCGAGGCCGCGCACGAAGCTGGCGTCATCCACCGCGATCTCAAGCCAGCGAACATCAAGCTCACACCCGACGGGGTGGCGAAGGTGCTCGACTTCGGGCTTGCCCGAGTCGAAGAGGCCGGCTCATCCACAGGCGGGCTCGACAGCCCGACGATGACGACGCCGCAGCCCCAGCACTCGCCGACGATCGAGGGCGCGATACTGGGCACCGCGGCGTACATGAGCCCGGAGCAGGCGCGGGGGCGTCGCGTTGATAAGCGTACGGACATCTGGTCGTTCGGCGTGGTGCTGTACGAGATGCTTGTCGGCGCCAGCCCGTTCTACGGCGAGACGGCGACGGACTCTATCGGCGCCGTGCTGCACAAGAACATCGACCTTGCTCGGCTGCCGGCGGGCGCGCCGCGCGACCTGCGTCGGCTCATCACGCGCTGCCTGCAACGCGACAAGTCGATGCGGCTTCAATCCATTGGAGACGCTCGCGTCGAGCTCCAACACACACTCGAGCGACTGGAATCAAGCGAATCCGACTCCATCGACGCGGAGACAACCGTCGCCAGCTCGAAGGTGTGGCCCATCGCAACCGCTTGCTTCGCCATCGCGGCGCTTACCGGCTTCGGCCTATGGATCACCAGTCCTGCTGCAACAAACAGCCAGGAATCAAACCCGGTCCGGCCGGCAACATCAGCACCAACAGTCGTCAGCGTCGAGCAAATCACAGACTTCTCGCTCGGCGTCTGGGGAGTATCGCTCTCATCCGATGGTTCGACGGTGGCCTACGGCGCATGGGAGACGGGGCAGGATCCAGATCTCTATTCCCTCCGCGTTGGCGGCGCCAACCCAATCAACCTCACCAGAAGTCCTGCCACCTCGAGTGTTTTCCCAGCATTCAGCCCCGACGGAGAGTCGATCGCTTACCTCAGCCGGCCCGACAATACCGGGCAGGGCGGACTCTTCGTGATGGGAGCAACCGGCGAAAGCCCACGCCGAATCGCAGAGTACCCTAGTTGGAGTCCCGCCTGGTCGCCCGACGGACAGTCGTTGGCGTTCACCACATCATGGCTCAACGGCATCTACGACCGGCTTGCTGACAGCGAGCTGTGGGTGGTCGATGTCGCCACTCGCGAGAAGCGGCTCATCGATACCAACCGAGCCTTGCCGGGCGGAGACACCGATCCATGGTTTAGCGATGCCGTATCACCGTCGTGGTCTCCCGACGGATCTCGTCTCGCATTCTGGGGCAACACCAGAGGAACCCGTGACATCTTTACGGTCTCTGCAGACGGCGGCGATGTCATCCAAATCACCGACGACGTACCAACCGATTGGAATCCGCTCTGGAGCCCCGACGGCAAGGCCATCTGGTATCTCAGCGACCGCGGCGGCAACGCCGGGCTCTGGTCCGTTCCGCTCGACGACGCTGGCGGGCCCGCCGACGAACCACACCCGATCATGCTCGGCCCAGGCAAGATCACCGCTGCTTCACGATCGGCAGACGGGCGATCGGTCGTGGTCCTGGCCAGAACGACCCGTCAGTATGTTGAGCGGATTAAATTCGATCCAGAAACCGAGCGGTTCTCCGGCCTTCCCGAAACCATGCTCGAGAACACCGCCGGAATGCAGTTCCCAGTCATCAGCCAGGACGGCCAATGGATCGCCTACTTCAGCGCGCCCCCGGAAGAGGACATCACGATAATGCGGCTCGATGGGACGGATCGCCGCCGATTGACACAGAGTGTCGCCAAGGACCGCTTTCCCTCTTGGACACCCGACAACAAGACCCTGTACTACCAGTCGAATCAAAGCGGGAGCTATCAGCTCTGGACCGTTAACCGCGAAAGCGCCGAAACGAAGATGATACCGTTCGATAGCGAATCCGGGTTGATGTCTCCGTTTGTCTCGCCAGACGGCACAAAGATCGTTTTCATGCGCTCCAATGATCGCTTGCAGTTCGCAAGCCTTGCCGATGACGGATCCATTGGCGATAGTCAGCCCGCCCCAGCTGGGTTCGCCATCGCAGATTCGGGCGACTGGTCACCCGACAGTCGCCGATTTGTTGGCGTACAACAGAATCCGGGCGGAACACCCACCGGTGTCGTGCTGGACACACAAGCCGACGCCATGTTCCCGATACGTAAGCCCGATGGGAACACGGTCCCCTACTCAACATTTATGAAATGGCTTGATTCAACCAGACTTCTGGCCCAGGACGGCGACGCCGAGTCCGCCTTTGTCTTTGACATCGAGACCAACGAATCACGCTGGGTCCCCGACACACCAACAGGTCTCGGCAGATACATCTCTTACCGGCCCGACGGCTGGCTCTACTTCCTGCGAAGTGAGGAAACCTCAAACCTCTGGCTCATCACACTCGACCTTGGCAACAGCGATTGACCGACCAAACCTGAAAGTGCATCGCACCGAATCACCACGAAGCCATGCGGCTTCATGGCAGCTCGCTGCAACTGACCTGCCCCCAGGTTTGAATCCAGAGTCTATGTGAGTGATTCGGTTCCAGTGGGGTGCTGCAGTGCCGTGCTCCACTTCGCTCCGCACGCCTCTGCAGCGATGGTCTCGGGCGCGGGCGGCTTGTCTTGCAGCTCCATCTGGTTCCCAGTCCGAATGAGCTGCGGTTCCGTCCCTGAGAAGCAACAACGAGAACGGACAGTGGGGCGGGCCACGTAGCTACAGAAATTCTTTAATTGGCGCACTAGGGGAGACTTGGTGACCCGGTCCTCCCAGAAACGACATTTACCACTGGTCTCCCGCTCACTACATCAGCAGGAAGACACCGCCCCGAGATTATCGCTCGGGAAGCCGCAAGTTATGAAGCTGGCTGATGCCGACGAAGAAAATCTGTAGCTAGGTGGCCCGCCCCTTTCTCCGTTCCCGTTAGTGCTATGTAGGCCGGAATCGAAACTCCTCCGGGCTGGAGCAATTAGCTGTGGCAAGACGGGATTGATATTTCATCTCCTTATTGGTAACGCAGTGCGGAGTATCAGTTACCGCAATCGGTTGCTATACGTACATATATGAGCACGTTGCGTGCAATATGTTCCTGATCGAGACCACATGTCTCTGTGAATGTGCCTGTGACGTACCAGTATTGATTGCGTGTGTGTACTGATAAATACAACGATTTGCAATTGAACTGAGATTCCATTAAACCAAGTACAGCACATAGCTTTGAGCTGAATTGGCCGTGAGGCGACAAAGATTTCGGGACGAGAAGGTCGGAGGTTCAAATCCTCTCACCCCGATTCTGAAATCTTGGTGGCCTTGGTAAGTACTGGGGCCACTGGTGTTTTCGGATAAGTTCAATCTTGTCCTGTCACCCCGATTTGTTGTGAGATCAAGTCCTTCACTTCCGTGCCAACACCTTGAGCAGGCTGCCAGCGTTGCAGAGGATTGTAATCAAGTCCTCTACGGACAACGGTTCCTCGTAAGTATGGCTGCCTCACCTGTTGTGTCAGTCGGATCAGTTCGGTCGTGATCCAGGCGGGTGGCCATGATGCCGCCGGCTAACCCACGCTGCATGCTCGACTTCGGGCTTATCCGCGGCGCGGCCTTGAGGCGAATTGGACGATAGTACTACCGCGGAGATGCAGCCGGCACGTACCCTGGTTGTCTCCTCAGGTACACTCGTGCCATGAAACGATGCATCCCCTTATCCATTTGCCTGCTTCTCAACTGTGTCCTTGCCATCGGCTGCCAATCATCTGGGTGGTCGCCGTACCAGTTGGGCTCATACGAGCGATCGAACTGGTCCGCGGCAGACTCGGCTGCAGTCCCTTTGAATCAAGGTCTGAACTGGTACTACAGCTTCGAGTCGCGCTTGGCAAAGCAGGCATTCATGGAGGCGAGTACTCGCGACGAGTTGTCCCCGATGCCGTGGTGGGGTGTTTCGATCGCGAGCGGTCCGACAATTAACTCGCCCCAGATGTCCGAAGGGCAGTCGCGTGAGGCGTGGGAGGCGCTGCAGCAAGCGAAGGAGAGGATGGGCAACACGACCCCGGTTGAGCAAGCACTGATCGAGGCTCTCGAAACACGCTACGCCTGGCCCGCCCCCGAGGATCGAAGCAAATTGGATGTTGCTTATGCGGAAGCGATGCGGCAGGTCCACGAGACCTTCCCGGACGATCCGGACGTTGCCACGCTCTACGCCGAGGCACTCTTGGTTCTCAGGCCTTGGGATCAGTGGGCGATCACGGGCGAGCCGAACCCGGGAACGCTTGACGCGCTGGCGGCACTTGAACGCGCGCGGGAGCTCGCCCCGGGAAGCCCGGGTGCTCACCACATCACGATCCATGCGGTGGAGGGCTCACGTACTCCCCAGATCGGACTTGACTCTGCACAAGTACTCGAAGAACTCGCTCCTGATTCTGCGCACTTGCTGCATATGCCCTCACACATCTATGTGCGCTTGGGGCTGTGGGAGAAGGCCGCCGAATCGAACGAACGTGCGAACCACGCGATCGAACGGCTGAGCGTATCGCGGCCTGAGATGGGCAATGGCTCCTGGGTCTTTCACCACCTCGACTTCCTCATACTGGTCGACAAGATGACCGGCGATCGAGATGGCGCGATCAGGCACGCACGCGCGTTTACCGAGCGGATGCCCATCGAGAGAGCGATGCCCCTCGTTAGTTTCGTAGATCCATATATGCTCAAGTTGCCGTCCGTCTACAAGCGATTCGGGATGTGGGAAGAGATCATCGCGTATCCGGCGCTGCCGCCGGAATTCGTTGTTTCCAAAGCGAATCTGCACCACATGAGGGCGGTTGCGTTCTCGGCGCTTGGCGATACCGAGCAGGCCAGGTCAGAGCGCGACCTGCTGGTCAGCAGCCTGGAGGATGTCTCGAAGCAGACGAAGTGGGGGACGTCGAACAA
>WUAK01000139.1 GCA_009827205.1 Phycisphaeraceae bacterium
GCCGAGCCCGCATCAGCGAAAAAACCGTGGGGCTGGGACGATTCGATGCAGATCTATTTGCTCTGTTCGTGGTGGTGATATGAGTTACCCCGCTAGAGGAGGGCGGGAGCTAACTGCCCCCGTTTGTTCGCCGGGGGCAAGACCGGGCGGCGCTGTCGGTTGGTGGATCAGCCAAACAGTGGCACCGAGTTGACTCGGCGAGGGCCTTCGCCATTGCACACGGCGAAGGTCCCGCCCGGTCTCATGCATGCGGACCCGTATGCGCCGTCCTTCCTCATCGCGTACATCGTCACCTGGAAGTTGGGCTCACCTTTCTCATTAAGCAGGCGTTTCTGCTTCGTGCGGTCTGCGATGCGCTTGAGCACCGCGGTGCACGCCTCCGTCGGGCTCATGCCCTGGTCCATGAACTGAACCGCGAGGAACGAACCGCAACACTGGATGACGGCCTCGCCCCGTCCTGTCGCGCCGGCGGAGCCGATCTCGTTGTCTGCGTACATGCCCGCGCCGATGATCGGCGAGTCGCCGACACGCCCTGGGATCTTGTACGAGAGACCGCTGGTCGTTGTGCAGCCCGAGAGTTCACCCTTGTCGTTCAATGCAGAGCAGTGGATGGTGCCCGTCGTAAACGGGATAGGACTTGTTTCTGGGGTTGCCATTGCGGTGTGCGTGCCGTGGCCTTCCTGATTGAATTCCCAGTCCATCTGTTCTGGGTTGAGCCAGTCGTCGTTTGGGCCGTGGTTCGCTTTCCAGCGGAGCCAGGCCCTCCTGGCTCGGTCGGTAAGCAGGTTCTCTTCCTTGAAGCCGAGGGCGACCGCGAACTCCTTGGCTCCCTGGCCCACGAGCATGACGTGATCGGTACGCCTGAGGACTTCGAGAGCAACGGATGCTGGTGTCTTGATATCTTCGATACAAGCGACGCAGCCGGCTTTATGGGTGGGTCCGTGCATGACTGAGGAGTCGAGCTGCACAACTCCTCGCTCGTTCGGGAGCCCGCCGTAGCCGACGGACATGTCGTTGGGGTCTTCTTCGACGATTCTGACGCCCTCGACGATCGCCTCGGCGGTGTCTCGGCCCTGGTTCATGAGTTCCCAGGCCCGTTCGACGGCTTTGACGCCGTTTCCTGACGCGACGGACACGGGTCCTCTGTGGTCATCGCCGGGCTCACGGCGGGGCGAGGCGAGTGCCTTGCCGGTTGCAGCGCTGAGAGCAGCGAGGGAGCCGGCGGCCAGTAGATGACGACGGTGGATGTTGTTCATGGGGGCATTGTGCCCGAATTCGTGGTTGTGTGCGCCCTTGGAAGCGACACTGGGGTTTGTCCCCGAAACAGGGATGTAATTTCGGGCTTACCACTACTTCTTTCGTACTAAAATGTCGCCTTTTGAAGATTTGATGGGAATCATGCCGCGAGTTGAACTGCTCTCAAGGGGCTGGCATCGAAGTGTAAAAGATGTCATTACGAGCAGGTGAGGGATCTCAAATGAGTAATGGTGTGACTGAGCTTCAGATTGAGGACATGTCCGTGGGTGACGGGCTTGAGTGTCCTCAGGGCGCAACCGTGACGGTGCATTACCGCGGTGCCCTCATGGATGGCACAGAATTTGACTCGTCCTACAGCCGGGGCCAGCCGATCGAGTTCCCGCTTGGCAACCTCATCAAGGGTTGGCAGGATGGAATCCCGGGTATGAAGGTTGGTGGGAAGCGGAAGCTGACCATCCCTTACACCATGGGTTACGGCATCCACGGTTCTCCGCCCGCGATCCCGCCGAAGGCCGATCTGGTCTTCGAGATCGAGCTGCTCGGCGTTCGCTGAGTTGGCCTGAATAGTCCCGATAATCGTCCCGCTCTTGGGGGCTTGTCGTCAAGATCGGCCTTCGTGTAGCCGAGAGTCCTTTCTATGGGATTCGGCTCACAGAAGTCGTCGTCGCGCTTGCACATGCCGAGGCGCGCCGAGCGGTTTGCAACCAGCTCGCTTGAGAGCAAGGTTGGTGCCGTGCGCGATGTCTCTGCGACCGGATTCAGGATTTCGTCTCGCAAGAAGATCGGTGTGTCCAAGGGTGAGATACACGAGTTGAGCCTTCGGACCGCGGAGAAGCAGCTGACACTTCGAGCGCGCGTGCAGTGGGTGCGCCGGACATGCTGGCTGCCCGCTGTCTACGAGGCTGGGTTCCAGATCGTTGATCCGCGGCCCGGTGTTGGCGAGGCGCTCAAGCAGCTCGGCTTGTACGGCTTTGCCGCTGGAAACACGCAGGTTGAGGGCGAGGCGCCTACACAGAATGCGGGTGCATCGGAGCAGAAGCCCGAGACTCCTCAGGCGTTCATCGAGTATGAGGATCTCTACCTTGTGCTTGGTGTCGAGCGTGACGCCCAGTCTTCAGAGATCAAAAGCGCGTACAGGAAGCTTGCGCAGGTGCACCACCCGGACCACAGCGAGGCACCGGACGCGGCTGAGACGTTTGACCGCATCGCAAAGGCGTACTCGGTGCTCGGAGATGCGAAGAAACGCGAGTGGTACGACAAGCTGATGCGCGGCGACGTCGCGGCTTGATCAGTTCCGCTGGATACCTCTGAGCATGTTCTCGAAGAGCGCTTTGTTGTCTCCAACGAGCGAGAAGGGGCCTGTCATCTTGACGAAGGCCTTGGTTGCTCCGGTGTCGATGATCGCGGCGAGCATCGTGTAGTCGTTGTATGTGGTGGGCGTGCCCATCATGCCGCCTTCGGTGTAGTCGCCTGTGAGTTCGACGATGGTGACGGGGAAGCCGGCCGCGTCGAATTCCTGGATGTCAGGTTCAACAGGCAGGCCCTGGTCCTTGACCTGTCCCTTCCAGCGCTCGATGTTGGCTTCGACAGAGCCGCCGGCTTGCGAGAGTGCGATGACGACCTCGCCGTCCTCGGCTTCGTACTGCGCGAGTCGCATGGAGTTGCTCGGTGTGACCTTGGTCCACTGGCTTGGAATCGGGATGGAGACATTGCCGACCTGGACGACGCCGTCGCCTCCGGAGATCGAGTCTGCCAGTGCGCCGGTCTGCATGTCCCGGCCCTGGATCTGATTTCGAAGGTCCTTGCCCATCTCGACCGATTTGCCGAGCTGGCTTTGGGCACCCCCCTGATTTTGTGAGGTGGCGGCCGAATTGGACCCGGATTCTTCGCAGCCGATGAGGCAGGCAGCGAGCGTGGCAACAAGCGTTGTGGTGGTTCGTGTTTTTGGCATGTCAGACTCTCCAGTTCTGCCTGATCCTACCGCCTCGGGCTGATTCCATGCGGGTTATGCGCCGATTGAACATTGGGCGATCGCACCCCGGTCTAAACTGCCCAGGAAGCGGAGAAAGGCGA
The DNA here is from genome assembly GCA_009827205.1 of Phycisphaeraceae bacterium. Taxonomy (GTDB): domain Bacteria; phylum Planctomycetota; class Phycisphaerae; order Phycisphaerales; family UBA1924. The sequence goes on from WUAK01000139.1 coordinate 3,331, forward strand.
CTCTATGAAGGGCATCATCCTTGCTGGCGGCCTCGGATCAAGGCTCCGCCCACTCACTCTGGTGACCAACAAGCACCTCTTGCCGGTCTATGACCGGCCCATGATCTACTACCCCATCCAGTGCCTGCTTAACGCGGGCATCGATGAGGTCATGATCGTCACCGGCGGCGAGCACGCGGGCGACTTCCTCAAGCTCCTCAAGAACGGCAAGGATCTTGGCATCAAGCACCTGGCCTACGCCTATCAGGAGGGCGAGGGCGGGATCGCTGACGCTCTGAAGCTCGCTGAAGATTTCGCCGACGGCGACAAGATCTGCGTCGTGCTCGGTGACAACATCATCGAGGGGAACATCAAGCAGGCCGCGGACGACTTCAGCGCGCAAGAAAGCGGCGCGAAGCTTCTCTTGAAAGAAGTGCCCGACCCGGAGCGGTTCGGTGTCGCGGAGGTCGGTGGCGACGGCAACATCGCTTCGATCGTGGAGAAGCCCAAGGATCCAAAGAGCAATCTCGCGGTCACGGGTATCTATTTCTACGACAACGACGCGTTCAACATCTGCCAGACACTCAAGCCAAGCGATCGGGGCGAGCTTGAGATCACTGATGTGAACAACGAGTACATCCGCCGAGGCAACCTGACGAGCGAGGTGCTCGAGGGCTGGTGGACCGATGCGGGGACGCACGAGAGTCTGTACCGAGCGACGAAGCTGGTCGCCGAGGGTGGTGCGAATCACATGAGTCTGCCGGCAAAGGTGGGGGCCTCTTCATGAGCGTGATCGGGATCCCCGTGTGGGACGACACCGTTGAGACCGGGTACAGGCGCGCGCTTGCCGAGCAGGAGCCAGTGTTCGTGCCCGCGAGGCACTTTGCGGACGACCGGGGCTGGTCGCTCATGAATCAGCTTCAGGGCGTGCTGAGTCCCAAGGGGCAGGTCAACTTCAGCAACCAGTACCCGGGTGTCGTCAAGGCGTGGCACCGCCACAAGAAGCAAACCGACTTCTGGCTTGTTCTCAAGGGTCATCTCAAGGTTGGCGTGCATCGTCAGACTGACGGTGTGACCTGGGCGTGTGTCGCCGGGGAAAAGAGACCTGGCACGGTGATCATCCCGCCGACTTTGTGGCACGGCGCGGCGACCGTCGGAAGCGAGTCTGCGGGGCTGCTCTACTACGTCACCGAGTCGTATGACCCGAACAACCCCGACGAGGAACGGCTCCCGCACGACGGCGTCGATGGATTTCCCTGGGAGGTCCAGCACGGATGAGCCTTGGGGCGTTCTATCACGGCAAGCCAGACCATCCGGGTGTAGTTGTTGTTGGCGCTAAAGGCATGCTTGGGACGCATGTTTGCGAGCTGCTGACCAGTCTGGGTGTGCCGTTCTTTGCGGTCGACAGGGCCGAGCTCGATCTGTCGAGTGCCGATGCGGTGAACACAAGCGATCTGGACATGTCCGCGGTGTGGTTCAACTGCGCAGCGTGGACGGATGTTGATGGAGCGGAAGAGCACGAGGAAAGGGCGCTTGCGATCAACGGTGGGCCCGGCCTGCGGGCGCTGTGCGCCCGCGTGAAGGACGCGGGTGGATTGCTTGTGCACGTTTCCACAGACTACGTGTTCGAGGGCACCGCGAGCGAGCCCTACGGGACGGATCACCCTCGGTCACCGATCGGTGCGTACGGCAGGACAAAGGCGGCGGGCGAAGTCATCGTTGAGACTTCCGGGTGTGACTACATCATCGCGCGCACGAGCTGGTTGTATTCGCCTTACGCGAACAACTTTGTGAAGACGATGGCCAAGCTGACAGGCGATCGCGACGAGCTCAAGGTCGTGAGCGATCAGCGTGGTAGGCCGACTTCCGCGGAGCATCTGGCGCGTTCGCTGGTGGGGCTCGTCGACGCGGGAGCGCGAGGGGTGTTTCATGTGACCGACGGGGGCGAGTGCACTTGGCACGAGTTTGCCTGCGCGATCCGTGACGGGCTGGGGCACACTTGCGAGATCGCGCCGTGTACGACCGAAGAGTTTCCACGCCCGGCGCCTCGGCCTTCGTACAGCGTGCTCGATCTGAGCAAGACCGAGCGCGTGCTGGGCGCGATGTCGAGTTGGCGGGACAATCTCGAAGCGGTACTGAATCATCTCCGAGTGCAAGGCAGAGCCAGGAGCGCGTGATGCACATTCTTCTGACCGGCGGTGCCGGCTTCATCGGGTCTAACTTCGTGCGTCTCGTGCTTCGCGACCGCCCGGAGTACAGGATTACAAATCTTGATTCGCTCACGTACTCGGGCAACCTCGAGAATCTGACCGAGTTTGAGAACGACGACAGGTACGCGTTCGTCAAGGGCGACGTTCGCGATCCTGAAGTGCTTGGCAAAGTGATGCCGAGCGTTGACGCGGTGGTGCACATGGCTGCCGAGAGTCACGTGGATCGCTCGATCATGGACTCAGGCCCGTTTGTTGATACAAACACGCGCGGCACGCAGGTGATGCTCGATGTGTGGCGCCGAACGCACGGCAGCGACAAACGCTTTGTATATGTCTCGACTGACGAGGTGTACGGGTCGCTCCCGCTTGAGAACCCCGAGATCAAATTCACAGAAACGACCCCACTCGATCCGAGCAGTCCTTACTCGGCGAGCAAGACCGGCGGGGATTTGCTCGTCAACGCGTACCACCACACGTTCGGGATGGACCTGGTCACAACGCGATGCTCGAACAACTTCGGACCCTTCCAGTTTCCGGAGAAGGTGATCCCGCTGTTCGTCACGAACCTGATGGACGGCGAGCAGGTTCCCTTGTACGGCGACGGGAAGAACGTTCGCGACTGGCTGCATGTTGATGACCACTGCGAAGCGGTGCTGACCGTGCTCGAGAGGGGCGAGTCGGGCGAGGTGTACAACATCGGGGGCAACAACGAGCGGTCGAATCTCGAACTGACGCACGCGATCCTTGAGATCATGGGCAAGGGCGATGAGATGATCAGATACGTCGAGGACCGCCTCGGGCACGACAGGCGGTACGCGATCGACGCGAGCAAGATCAAGAACGAACTCGGCTGGTCGCCCTCCAGGTCGGCCTGGCCCGGCGCGCTCGAAGAGACTGTGAAGTGGTACGTCGACAACCGCCAGTGGTGGGAACGCGTCAAAAGCGGCGCGTATCAGGACTACTACGAGAAGCAGTACGGCCAGCGCGCCTGATCAGCTCGTGACACACGCGCATAATGAAGCACGGGCCCAGAACAGGCCCGTGCTTACAAGCGAGAGAAGTTCGCCGATTCGTTTGCGATCAGCTGATCACATGCTCTTGCGGCGGCGGCCAGTCATCAGGCCCAGACCACCGAGACCCGTCAGACCAAGCATCGCTGCTTGGGGTGTGGGGACCAGCGTCAGCAGGACCGCGACGTCGTTGTAGTCCTTGTCGCTGCAATACTTGATATCTTCGAAGAACAGGGCGTACCCGAAGAGGTTGCCGTTCTCGAAGAGGCGGTAGCTGACCATGTGATCTGTATTGCGGGCGTTGTCCCAGTCACGTGAGGTGTAGAGGACATCGCTTCTGTTTCCGCCGCGATCGGTGTCGATCGCCCAGCGGAAGTCTTCGTCCATGGTGACTGTTGCTTCTGTGCCAGTTGGGCTAGAAGCGAGGATAGCCTGGTAGTCGCCCAGGTTACCGCCGCCGTAGGTGCCTTCAACGGTGCCGAAGGTGTGGCTGTAGCCAGCTTCCTTGGCGATCATCTTGATGTTGTAGGTGCCGGCGGCCCAGTAGCGGTCGGTGCCGACGCTGCGGTACGCGCTGTCCTTCATGCGGTCGGCGAAGACCATCCCGTTTGAGTAGTCACGGCTTCCGGACGAGCTGAAGTTGCCGCCCAGAGCGGAGCTGAGGATCTCGGAGTGGCTCGCCTCGCCGTGCGAGGGTGATCGCACGTGCGTGTACTGTGCAGAAGCGGCAGATGCCGAGATCGTGGCAGCCGCGGTGATGATGGTTGCGAAACGCATGATGCAAACCCCTATCTCTTCTTCAATTACGGCCCGGCCACACTTCTTGCCGGCAATCAGATCATGGGGCTTTTTCCGGAGATCGCAAGGTCCGGTGCATGCTTA
>WUAK01000140.1 GCA_009827205.1 Phycisphaeraceae bacterium
GTGTGCTCTTCCGATCTGTCGAATTCCGCTACTTCTTCGTACGCAAGGTCATGCTTGTGAAGTACTCGTGCGCGTTCGTCGTTCTGCCTGGAGGTTTCGGCACGCTCGATGAAGTCTTTGAAACACTCGTGCTCATCCAGACCGGCAAGATCCAGAACTTTCCAATCGTCCTCATGGGCTGCGACTATTGGCAGCCGATCGTGGACTACGTCCGCAACGATCTCGTCCGAGAGGGCGCGATCAGCCCGGAAGACCTTGAGCTGGTTATCTTCACAGATGATCCAGACGAAGCGATGGAAGCGATCGTCAAGGCAAAGTCCCAGCACGCAAGCGATTTTGCGAAGAAGCGCAAGCCTTTCTGGTGGCTCCGAGAATAGACACACAGCGGCCGCGACGGATTCGACCGCCGCGGCCGCTGGCACTCAGAGGAATCTAATCAACCGCCCTATCGCCGGCGTCTTGCTGCTGCGAGACCGGCGAACGCGAGAAGCGCCGCACCCGAGGGGCTCGGGATCGCCTCGACGAGTGCGTCACCAACATCGGCACCCTGTAGATTCGACGAGGAGAGACCGTTGTCAAACAGGAACGAGCCAAACTCTGGTGAAACGAGAAGGTCGGCGCCGATTGTGAGCTCGGTTGAGGTTGCGCTGAGCTTGCCGGGGGGAGCGATATCAAAGAGGATCGCGGCGATACCCGTTGTGCTCTCGACGAAGAAGCCCGATGCGTTGCCGTTGAGTGTGCCCACTCGGTTCGCGTCGAAGCCGATCGTGAAGTTCCCAACCTCGACCGTGTCGCTGTTGAACAGGACAGATCCGGAGTGCTCGATCGTGCCCGAGAATGAACCGAGGAAGTCATTCGGGTCATACGAGAACGTGGTGGGCAGGTTCGCCGCCGATCGGGAATTAATAGGGAAAGCTACAGAATCTCCACCAAGGTTTCCAGGCGCGATCACCGGACCTGAGACACCTGAAAGGTCGAGGCTCGCTGCCGAGGATAGAAGAGCGGTATCGAGCAGCACGTTTGTCTGCCCGCCGACAACGTCAACCTGGGCAGCTGCGGGAGTAGCTGCAACGATAGCCGCGATAGAAACAAGCTTTGTGTTCATGATGTGACTCCGTGTCTTGTGTTGCCCCAGCGAGGATGAGGTGAGGCACGAGGTTTCGTGTATGGAGTCGTGCGGATTCCTCGAAAACACAGATAATCAAAGAAAACGCACTATTATAAGTTGCAAGTAAAATGTTGAAAAATTTGCAGGACTACACGACGGACATGTCCTGTAGTGGTCTGCACAAGAGTCGTTACACAGAATGAGAGATTGAAGTGTCTTGCAGTGGTTTTAGCGTAACTGGACTATCGCATCTGGCAGTCCTGAAGAGATCAACACATCAATATTGGTATACACATCTGCCTTGATGGCGCGTTTCTTGGTGTGCGAGTCTCAGGAAAGACGCGTGTTCAGCGACCCCTGAGGCGTGCCATCATCACCGCGATCGCTGCCAGTGCGGCAGCGGACGGCGCGGGGATGTAACTCACGTTGTCGTACGTGCTGACGCCACCAAAGGTGCCGCCTGTGGCTCCACCTTCACCGTCGAACGCTGCGAGGGCATCGAACTCGCCAAACTGAGGATCCCAGTTCGGGAAACTGAAAGCCTGCTGGCCGAGCAGATCGCCCGATGCAGCGTCAAACACCGAGGCACCGAACTCGCCGGTCTGTGTATCGACCTCGAGTTCCAGTGTGTACCACGTACCGGGTCTTATCCTCGGTGCCCCGGTGATGAGCATGTCTATTCCAGACGTGGAACTCGCGGGGGCGTTCTTGATGAAGAGGTGCCACCTCCTGTCCTGCCAGGCATAGAGGACAGCCTGCGGGTCACCGTTGAAGTCCGCTGCGCCCTCGTCCTGAAGGAACCCGATCCCACCGGGCCATGCGCTCGAGGCATCCGAGAACTGGTCTATCCGGACATCCATCCGCATGACATGACGATCGGCAGGGGCAATCTCGGAAAGCACACCCGAACTCGTCCCTACCGCGTCGACGAGTTGGACAGCCTTCGTCGGCGACCCGTCTGGACCGGTCGTGTCGATAACCATCGCACTCGGCGAAGGCACCGTCGGGTTGTCGATCCGCGTAGAGATATCCAGCCAGGGTGCTCCGGGCAGCTCGCCGACGTCGTAGGACTCGAAGTTGTCGTCGAATGACTGTGCGGATACGGAATGTGCGCACAGAGCCGGCAGGCAGATTGATAGCATTCGAGCAGCGGGTCTCATCGATCATTCTCCTCGGCCCTGCCTGCGATTGACAGTCGGATGAAAGGGCGTATCTGTACAACTCATCTAGGTTTCGAAAAATATAAGATAGTCGAAAGTTATTCGGCCATAACGCAGCTAGATTTCGGCTGGCGGATATCCGTTTCAGGCGATTGCCCGACCCGCCCAGCGTGAACTGACGCTACTCTGCTTCCATGCCACCAGGACTCGTCAATGTCTTACTCATCGCTGCCGGCGGTGCGCTCGGCGCGGTCGCGCGCTACGCCGTCAGTGGGCCGATCCTGGGCAAGCTGGGGGATCGCTTCCCGTGGGGAATCCTCGCGGTCAACCTCGTCGGCTGCTTCTTCATCGGTGTCGTGCTCTATCTCTACCTGCACAGGGGCGAGGCCGACGACCGCATGAGGCTCTTTCTTGTTGCGGGGTTCCTCGGCTCGTTCACGACATTCTCTGCGTTCGGTTTCGATACCTTCGAGCTCCTGCGTGACGGGCACGGCTCGCTCGCGATCGCCAATATTCTCTCGAATGTCATTTTCGGCATTGCGCTCGCCGCCCTCGGTTGGCAGATGGGGCGCTGGCTGCTTGGTGATGTTCCCGCCGGAGTCTAAGACTCAACGAGAGCTGAGCCTGAAAGCTCTCAGTTCATATCGAGTTCTCGCACGCCTCGCGCACGTCTGACGAGTTCAACGTTCTCGCGGATCTTCTGGCGCACATCAGCCGGCCCCTTGATCGATGGGATCTCGAGCGTCGGCATCGATTCATCAGAAGAGATGACCGTCACCGTTCCCAGGCCGAGCAGCCGCTGGATGAAAGAACGCCGAAGCTGTGTGTCCTTGATCCTGTACAGCTCGATCTCCTCAAGGTCGCGCGTAAAGACACCAGTCTCCAGAGTGAGCCTCTGCGTCGTGATCGCAAAGTCGGTCTTCGCCGTTGAGAGTGCTTTCCAGATCGCGATCGGAATCGGGACAACCAGCACGCACGCGACGTACCACCAGAAGTTTGTCCACTGGCTCGGCGAGCCCTGCCAGATTTCCTCTTCGGGCAAGTCGCGCGGGTCCGGGGGCAGATCCGTGAGCGGGTTGCTCGGTGATTCGGCTCCGTCCTCCTTCGCTGAGTCGTCTATGACCTCAACCGCGACCACGTCAAGACCGATCGCCACGGCCATCTGCCGAGCCTCGTCACCAGACTCGGCTTCGAACAGCTTCACAACGTCCTCGTTCATGTCTCTGCAGTGGACCCTGTAGCGCGTCATCGCGACCTCCCCTGACTTTATTGGGAATCACCGAACTAGCTTTGCGGCTATGAACCGACGACTTGAACACCCTCGGTCTTTGTGAGTTCAGTGAACAGTTTGCGCAGCCGCTGCGTTACTGGCCCGATCGACCCGTTACCGATCGACCTGCCGTCAACCACGCCTACCCACGCGAGCTCGCCCATCGTGCCTGTCGTGAAAACCTCGTCCGCGTTGTAGACGTGCGTCATCGAGATATCGCGCTCACGCCACGCGAGCTTGTTATCCACGCACAGCGCCAGAACCGTCTCCCGGGTGATGCCCTCCGGGCACGCGACCGCTCGGCTCGTCTCGACAACACCGTCGGTGATCACAAAGACGTTCGTCGCGTTCGTCTCAGCGAGGAAGCCTCGTTGGTCGAGCATCACCGCATCGTCCGCCCCTGCGTGTGTCGCCTCGATCTTGGCCATGATCGACTGGATCAGATTGTTGTGATGGATGTTGGGGTCGAGGCAATCAGGAGGGAATCTGCGGAGCGAGCTCGTCATCAGCTTCAGACCCGTGTCTCCCACCGAATCCGTGTACACCGGCGCCTTGTGCTCGGCGAGCACGATCAGCGTCGGGCCAGCCTGGTTGAGCCTCGGGTCCATACCGCTCGTGACTTTGAGCCCGCGTGAGAGGGTGAGCCTGATGTGCACGTTGTCACGCATCTCGTTCGCCGCGAGGGTCTTCTTGATCTCTCCGACAAGCTCGTCGCGCGTCGGTATCTTCGCAAAGTCCATCGCCTTGGCGCTCCGCTGGAGGCGCTTTAAGTGCTCGTCGAGCTTGAAGATCTTGCCCTCGTAGAGACGGAGTCCTTCCCACACGCCGTCGCCGCCCTGTACGAGCGAGTCGAACGGGCTGATCCCGGCGGTGTCGCGGTGGATTATCTCGCCGTTGATGTTGATGAGCAGGTCGCGGTTCTTCTCGTTGAATGTTTGAAGCATCTTTCTCTAGTCCCCTCACGCGGTGATCTTGTGCACGGCGAGCACATCGTACAGCGACTGGCATAGGGCATACACGTCTGTAAGACGCGTCGGCACTTCTTCGTTCTTGCTCTTGTATGCGCCAAACCCGGTCGATTGTTCGACACTCGAGTACCAATGGGACGCCCAGACACCGTCCTCTGGGCGGGGGCCCGCTTCCCAGGAGAGCATCGCTTCATCAAACACGATCCCCACGTGATCACAAAGCTGTGACAGCACCCCTCGCGGATTCTCTAGAACATCACGCGAGTCGATCACCGCCGGGGTCTGCCCATTGTGTGACCTGAGCCATTCGAACAGCTCGATCTGCTGCGGCAGACCGAGGTCCTCGGGCCTGGGATCGGGAATCACCTTGATAAAGCTGGTGATCATCTCCCTCGGGTCGCGGATCAGGAAGCAGTTGTGCATCCCGAGCAGCCAATCCCGGCTCATGTCGCCAGTCAGGTGGTGTGACATCTGCTTCTGGTACCAAATCCGTTTGCCGCCAGGCACCGGTCCGGCCAGCTGCGCGACAACCTCGCGCCAATCAGTGGGCTGAGATGCGATCACGTCCTCCCACCCCGGATGGGATTCGCGAACCAAGCTGTCAACGCTGCTCAGATAGTGCGCGTACAAGGGCTCATCGCTTACAGCGCTGTCGGGCCTGTTCCCCCAGGATCGCATCAGAGCGGTGGAGATATTCCGAGGCCCGGACCACATCGCGACACGCACGGCATTATCAATCTTTGGCTTGTGCTCCATGGGGGCAGAGCGTACAACATGCTGTCATGCGAGCGATACTCATCACAATGATCACATGTCTGCCTTTCGTGTTCCTAGCCCAGGCGCAGCCGGAAAGCACCGAACCCGACAGTGAATGGGGGCGAACCATAAGCCGAACACTCGAACACGACGGCCAAAACTACGCGTGGTCTGTGATGATTCCGGAACAGGCCGAAGTAGGCGGCGCAGCAATCCTCTTCCTCCACGGCGCGGGGGAGTGCGGCACGGACGGTAAGAAAAACCTCGAAGCTGGTCTGCCCTGGCACGTACGCAACGAAACCGAGAACTGGCCCTTTGTGATCATCGTGCCTCAGAAGCCTTCAGTCGAGAGCGAGTGGGAAGATCACGAGGAAGTGCTGAGGGCAATACTCGACGAGGCGAATGAGGAAGGCTTGTTTGATCCGGCGCGACTGGCAATCACCGGACTGAGTCAAGGAGGTCACGGGACCATTATGATTGCCTCGCTGCACCCCGAGCGATTCCAAGCTGCGGTGCCAATTTGCGGCTACGTCGACCGACGCGTCTCCTCGGATGGGGAACGAATTCGGGAAGTTCCCGCAACGCCCGAAGACAAGTCGGTCATTGACGCGGCATCCAAACTGGCCGGTATGCCCGTCTGGCTCTTCCATGGCTCTCTCGACAACATTGTGCCACCCGAAGAATCTCGTTCACTCTATGAGGCTCTCAAAGGCATTGATGCACCGGTGCAGTTCACTGAGTACCCGGACGCGAACCACCTATCGTGGCCTGCCGCGTATTCGGATCCCAAACTAGGTGCGTGGTTTCTGGAGCATACGAAACCCGAGTGAGCTTGCTGCGCACAATCTAAGGAGTGGGCGTTCGTGGCCTACTGACACTCCAAACAACGATCTGATCAACAACACCCGGATCAATAGAGTCGATCAGATCTTCACGTTCCTCAGAGAGGTTGTGTCCGAGCTCTGGGAAATACTCGACAGTGATGTCGAGCTCGTGCGTCTTTGCGTGGCTTTCTAGCCAGGGCCCGTGAATCGAGATCGTGTCCAGACCGCCGAAGATCATCAGCGCGGGTATGCGACGATCACGGACAACATCGCTGAACCATGGGATACCCTCACGGAACTTGGCTGAATCCGAATCGGGCGAGCGCCCGTCCAGACGCCACGAGGCCGCGACCTCCCACGCGTGTATCACTCCGTCGTTGTCGTGGTCGATGATCGCGCTGTGCAGTTCCTCGTCCGCTTCTGCCTGCTCTATTTCAGCACCAGCCAGCACCCCGTCATCGTCTGAGTCGTAGGGCTCAATTGCTTTAGCTGCCTCGGCTGAACTGCTGAGCACGCTCGCGTCTGTGCGTGACACATAGGCGCCTGCCAAGCAAACCAGCCCCACAACGCCGTCGTCGGCAACCGCCGTAGCGCGCGGTGCGCCCAGCGAGTGACCAACCAGGATGAGCCGGTCGAGGGACTCGGGTGCACGCGCCCGGAAAGCGTCGCGGGCGGAGCGTGTCAGCTCAACCGAGTACGGGAAAGGAATGCCCATCGCCATACCCGGTGTCTCATTGGCCAGCTCATCGTCGGCGTGGACGCTGCTAAATCGCATGACCGTGAAGCCGGCATCGACGAGCGCGTCGCCGATGGTCTTGGCGTCGCGTGTGGGCTTCCCACTCATCGTGACCGGGACGGATTTACCGTTGTTGTCGTAGCTGGCGGGGACAAACCAGTCCATGTCGGTAACCGACCCACCGCCAATCAGCATGACCGCAAAGCCATTCGAGTCATCAGGGCGATCGATGCGGGCCTCGAAACGACGCGTCTCAGATCCTTCGGGCGATGGGTGCTCAAAGAAGAACCGCTCGGGCTCGTGAGCAAGCGTCTTCAGCGCGCACGACAGAGAGAACACGGTAATCAATCTACGACAGAGCTGGGCTGGCATGCCGTGTGTGTAGGCACGCCTCTTTCTAAGGTTGCAATTGTCGGTCACGCATTCGTCGCCGCGAAGCCTTCGCGAACGGTCGAAGCGCCCTTTGTTTGTATCTCTTTTTGTAAAGCCTCGATAAACTCATCGGCGTTCATCGCACCCAGGTCTTTCTCAACACCGAACGCGCGAACCG
>WUAK01000015.1 GCA_009827205.1 Phycisphaeraceae bacterium
GGGTTCGGGCTCTTGCGAGGACCGGGAACGGTCATTGGTGATTGGCTGGCGATGGGTCCCAACTGGAGGCCCATCTTTGTTAGCAAAGCGCTGGCAGTGATCGGGCTTGCGCTCTGGTCGAGCCCGCTTGCGCAGATGATCGTCGCGGCTCGGGTGAGGGCGATCGATCCGGCGACGCTAGAGGCGAGCAGGCTTGTGGGCGGTGGGGCTCTCGCTTGGGCAAGGCTCAGGCTCGGGATGAGTCTCAAGCACGTACTTGTAGCGGCGGGTGCTGTCGCGGTGCTCATGCTGGGCTCGGCGGTCCCTCTTCATCTGGCGCAGATGGAGACCTACGCGACGAAGATATGGCTCGAGCTTGACGCGACTTCGGTACAAGACCGCTGGCGCGTCATCGCGAGCGGCTGGCCCTTGTTTCTGATCGCGGTTTCGGTATCGCTGATCGTCGTCTGGAACCTGCGCAGGCGTCCCGCCTGGCTGCGTGGTGTTGGCACTGTCGAGTCAAGAGTTGGTCGAGCGCCGGTGTTCATTGCGCTGCTTATTCCTGTGGTCGCGGTTGTGTTGCCGGGTGTGCTGTTTGCGGTAGACCTGGAGAGTCTGAGCACACTTTCTACGGTTTGGCAGACCGAGGCGGTATCGGCTGGCAACGCGTGGTTGGTGGCGGCGGCACTGGCGGTGTCCTGTCTCATGATGACATCGTGTGTCTGGATAGGTCTCACCGGGGGTGCGGCGGCGCGATCGGTGACGCTCATCGGTGTCGCGCTACTACTTGTGATGGCGCTCGTGCCCGGGGTCGTGACGGGGATGCTCGTGGGATCGGCGTGGCGAGATATTCGATTCGTGAGCGAATCGTGGGTCGTGGTGCTGCTGGCGCATCTTGCTCGATTTGGCGCGTTGCCTGCGCTGGTCGGTGTGCTGATGGCTTGGAGCGAGCCACAAGAAGATCGGGATCTGAGGGAACTCGCGGGCGCGACGGGGGGGATCAGCTGGCTTCGGACGGTCGGGCTCCGCTCATGGCCGGTGATCACCCTGGCGGCGCTTTCATGCGCAGCATTTTCGCTCCATGAGATTGAGAGCGCAATTGTTGTCTCGCCGCCCGGCGCGGACTCGCTCGCTAGGTCGATGCTGAACCTGCTGCATTTCCAGCGGTACGAGCATCTTGCGGGTTTGTCGCTGATAGTGATCTCACTTGGTACGCTGCCCGTTCTGGCGATAGCCGGAATTTGGTGGTTCTGGTTGCGAACAACCGGACAGGGCGGTGCGAACCGTTGATGTGCCGGCATCGGACTTACGCTGGACGGAGGCGAACGATCAGATCGGGCGGGTTCATAGCGGTGGTTGCTGTTTCGCTCGGAGTTCTGTGCGCCGTTGGGTGTGAACAGCAACGTCGGAATGAGCCCGCCAGACTCGATGTGGAGCGCGTGCTCGGTGAGCCCGGCAAGCTGCCCGGCCAGTTCATGTACCCGCGAGGCATCGCGGCAGGGAACGGCCAGCTCTGGGTCGTTGACAAGGGTGCCCGGGTCCAAAGACTCGATCCGGAGACGGGCACATCGATCGAGATTTTCCTGACCCCGATCTCTGATCAGGGCAAGCCGACCGGTCTCACGATCGCGCCAATTCCGGGCGATCCAGGGAGCACGGGGCTGTACATCGCGGACACGCACTACAACCGAATCCTGATCTACGACACCGCAGACGAGGAAAAAGTGCCTGTCGCGCAGTTCGGTTCGTACGGGACAGGGCCCGGACAGTTTGTGTACCCGACAGATATCGCGGTGTTGACCGATACCTCAGGCAGCGTCGAGCGGATCTACGTCAGCGAGTACGGCGGGAACGATCGGATCAGCATCTATGACGCCGGGCTGAACTACGTCACCAGCTTCGGTTCATTCGGTGTGGCGCCAGATCACGACGAAGTGAACGATGGCGTTGTCTTTGATAGGCCTCAGTCGATCATGATTGATCAGGCCAAACGCGAGCTGATCATCGCGGACTCGTGCAATCACAGAGTTGGAAGGTTCACGCTCGACGGCGAGCTGATCGCCTGGCTCGGCGCGGCGGGGGATGATGAATTCCGTTATCCTTACGGTCTCGAATTGGTCCGAGGGCGAGGGCTGCTCGTCGCCGAGTACGGGGGCAACCGCATCCGCTATGTCGATCTCGAATCCGGACGCACGCTCGCGAAGTTTGGCGAGCCCGGACGTGAACTCGGGCAGCTCGCTTCGCCCTGGGGTGTCGCGGTTCTTGGGCAGGACGCTTTCGTCCTGGACTCAGGCAACAACCGCATCCAGGTCATCGACAGCCCGGCACGCGCCCTCACGATGGTTGGGGGGAGCCAATGACGTTCGCGCTCGCCTCGCTCGTTGTCGGCCCGATCGAGTTTGCGCTCCCCGTCTGGCTCTGGCTCTTCGTGCCGATCGCGCTGCTTGTCGTGCTGATCGGGCGGAAGAGTCTGTCCGCGGTGGGCACTGGTTCGCGGCGCGCGGCGCTGTTCTTCAGGTTGCTCGTTGTGCTGCTGATCGTGTGCACGCTCGCCGAGCCAAGCCTGAGGCGTGAGTCTGAAAAGCTCGCCGTGACCGCGGTGATCGACATGAGCCGGTCGGTGCCGGTGCAGATGCAGTCGGTCGCTGAGGAGTACGTCGCCCAGGCCGCGGAGGTTGGGCGGACGAACGAGGATCTGCTTGGGGGGGTGACCGCGGCACGCACGGCGTACGTGCAGAGCATCCCGAGCGACCTGCGCACGACACTCGAAGCCGAGAACATCGGGTCAACAGACGGCACGAATCTCGAAGAAGCGATGCGGATGGCGCTTGCGATCCGTCCGGAAGACGCGGCGTACAGGCTGCTTCTGATCACCGACGGCAACGAGACCGAGGGCAGTCTGCTTGCTGCAGCCGAGAGCGCTCGCGCGATGAGCGTGCCGGTCGATGTGCTCCCGCTGACGTATCGCTATGAGGGCGAGGTGATCGTTGAGCGGGTGGAGACGCCGTCCAATGCTCGGATGGGCGAGTTGATCAACGCGAGGGTCACGATCCAGTCCACGCGCCAGACCGACGGCACGCTCTCGATCCTGATCAACGACACTCCGATCGATCTGGATCCGCAGAGCTCGGCGCTCGGGGTCGCGATCAGGCTCCAGCCCGGGTCGAACACGTTCGAGGTGCCTCTGGGTGTGACACGCCGCGGGCCTCAGGAGATCTCGGCGGTTTTCGACCCCTACGAGAATGAGCGTGGTTTCGGTGATGTCATCGACGAGAATAACCGCGCGGGTTCGATCACGTTCTTCTCTGGAGAAGGGCGTGTGCTTGTGCTGAGTGAGAGCGAAGAAGAGTCAGCAACACTCGTCAGTGCGCTGGAAGCCGAGGGCATCGGGGTGGATGCGATGCTCTCCGACCAGGCGCCCCAGTCGCTTGTAGAATTCAACGCGTTCGACGCGGTTGTGCTCTGCAACGTACCGGCGTACTCGTTCAGCGAGCTGCAGCAGCAGGCGATGAGGCAGTACGTCGAGGACGGTGGGGGCGGGCTCATCATGACGGGCGGCCCGGATTCGTTCGGCGCGGGCGGATGGATCGGTTCGCCTCTCGAGGACGTACTGCCCGTGCAGCTCGATCCGCCTCAGACGCGACAGATGCCGCGAGGCGCGCTCGCGCTGATCATGCACTCGATCGAGATGCCCGAGGGTGTGTACTACGGGAAGAAGACCGCCGAGGCCGCGGCGTCAGCGCTGTCGAGGCTCGACCTCGTGGGCATCATCGAGTACTCAGGTTTCGGGGGATCGACCGAGTGGGTCTACCCCATGCAGGAACGCGGGGACGGCACTGCGGTGCGCGCAGCGATCAACAACCTCCGGTTCGGCGACATGCCCGACATGCACCCGTCTGTGCAGCTCGCGTACAACGGGCTCTTGAACGCCGAGGCGGGCCAGCGCCACATGATTGTCGTCACCGACGGCGATCCCTCGCCCCCGAGCAAAGCGCTCCTGCAGAAGTATGTCGATGCGGGTATCACGATCAGCACGATCGGCGTGTTCCCGCACATGGGCGGTCAGAACAGCCCCGATCTGATGCGGCTCAAAGAGATCGCCGAGTTCACGGGCGGTCGGTACTACGGAATTACGACTTCCACACAGCTTGCCACCATCCCGAAGATCTTCATCAAGGAAGCGCAGACCGTGAAGCGCTCACTGATCTGGGAAGGTCAGCCCTTCGACCCGACGCTTACCGGGATGCCGAGCGCACCGATGTCGGGAGTCCGTGCTGTGCCGAGTTTGCGTGGGTATGTCGTGACCGCCGACCGGACAGATGGACTCGCTGTCACGACGATCCGCGGCCCGCAGGATGATCCGATCATGGCGCAGTGGCAGCGAGGCCTTGGTAGGGTCGTCGCGTTCACGGGTGATGTCTCGACCCGCTGGTCGCCCAGCTGGACGAGCTGGCCCGGGTTCCGCTCGTTCTGGGGCGAGCACATGCGCTGGGTGATGCGTCCGAGCGGAAACGCCGAGGCGCGCACGAACATCCAGCAGATCGGCGACGAGTCTGTCCTGACCGTGGAGCTGGCACGACCCGATACCGACGAACGGATCAACTTCGCGACGATCAAGGGTCGTGTCGCGGGGCCCGATGGATCGTCTCAGGAAGTCGTTCTGAGGCAGGAAGGCCCGGGCAGGTACATCGGCAGGTTCGATTCGTCGGACCCGGGCTCGTACATAGTTGGGCTCCGCTACAACGCGCCGGGTCAGAACGGAGCCGGGTCCACCGAGGGCTCAGTCCAGGCCGCGGTCACCAAGCCCTTCACCGACGAGTTCCGTGCGCTCGAAGACAACGCGGGATTGCTGCGTCAGATCGCCGAGCGCACCGGCGGGCGTGTGCTGCCCGCAGAAGCGCAGCAGGCGAATCTCTGGCTGCGCGATGGACTCGACATGCCCGTGTCGCGGCAGCCGATGTTCCTGCTCTTTGCGATGATCGCGCTCGGGCTGTTTCTGCTCGACGTCGCGGTTCGCCGGGTCAGGCTGGATCTTGGTGTGCTCCGCGCGATCGGGAACAAGGCGTTCGGAAAGGCACCGGTGCAGCAGAGCGAGTCGGTCAGGAGCCTGCGAGAGGTCCGCGCCAAGGCGCAGCAGAAAATGGCGGCCAAGACAGAGCAGCAATCGTCTGCGAGCACGAGCAAGGACACAGCCAAGCGCAAGTTCGAGGTGGCGCCGGGCGAAGGCGATCAGCCGATCGAGCTCGCGGGCGATGCGCCGCTCGTCAACAAGAGCGAGCAGAAAGCGCAGCTCAACAAACCCGAACCCGACAAGGGCGAGGGGCTATCGAGGCTCTTGCAGGCCAAGCAGCGCGCCAAGGAAGATTTCGACAAGGACACGAAGGACTAGACCAAGACGGACCCGCCGCCCCAGGGCGTGCGAATCACAAGATGCAAAGGAGCATCGAGATGGCGATGAACGAGAACGCAGAAACCCCGCAGGAGGTCGCAGCCAAGTGCGAGGCCTTCAAGAAAACCTATCAGGCGCTCGTTGACGAGGTCGGCAAGGTCATCGTCGGTCACCGCGACGTGGTCGACGCGGTGCTCATGTCCTTCTTTGCGGGGGGCAACGTGCTGCTCGAGGGTGTGCCAGGGCTCGGCAAGACGCTGCTCGTGCGCACGCTCGCCGAGACGCTCGACCTGCCGTTCAGCCGGATCCAGTTCACGCCCGACCTGATGCCCGCGGATGTCATCGGCACGAACATTGTGATGGAAGATCAGGCGACCGGTCACAGACGGTTCGAGTTCCAGCAGGGACCGATCTTCGCGCAGGTGGTCCTCGCCGACGAGATCAACCGCGCGACACCCAAAACGCAATCGGCGCTGCTCGAGGCGATGCAGGAGCGGAGCGTCACCGTCGCCGGCAAGACCTACAAGCTCGACCTGCCATTCATCGTGCTTGCGACACAGAACCCGATCGAGCAGGAGGGCACGTACCCGCTGCCCGAGGCGCAGCTCGACCGGTTCATCTTCAAGATCAACCTCGGGTACAACAAGCTCGACGATCTGATGACCATCATCGACCGCACGACCGGCGCCGAGACGCCCAGCGTCGGCAAGCTCTTTGACGGACCCAAGATCCTCGAAGCGCAGCACCTGATCCGCTCGGTCGTGATCGCGCCGCACGTCAAGCAGTACGCGGCGAGGCTCGTGCTTGCAACACACCCCGAGGGCGAGTACGCGGGCGGATCGTCGAGCGTGACCAACCGCTACGTCCGCTGCGGCTCATCGCCCCGCGGTGCGCAGGCGCTGATCCTGGGCGCGAAGGTCAAGGCCGTCACCGACGGCAGGTACCACGTGGGTAACGACGACATCAAGGCCGTCGCCAAGCTCGCGCTGCGGCACAGGCTGATCCTGAACTTCGAAGCCGAGGCGGACCGCGTGGACCCGGACAGCATCGTGGATGAGATCCTGAAGATGACACCGACTGAGCCGATAGGGGCACGTGTGTGAAGAGTCGGATCGCGTTCATTGTGATTGGCACCGTGCTCTTGCTGCCTGGGTGCGCCATCAATGGGACCGGGCCTTGCAGGGTGAACAACCCTCCCTGGCTTATGGCATGGGATGGACCGATTGAAGTGCGAAGCGAACTGGTTGAGTCAATCTCAGTGGGTATGACCTCGTCTGATGTGAAGGAAGAACTTCGCCGCAAAGGAGTGAGGGACTGGAGTCGAGTTCCGGAGGTGTACCACGAGTATCTTCGTGTATCAGAGAATCCCGAGGAGTCTGTCTTCCAACTTGCGGATGAGCAAGAATGGGTGCCGCACGGCGATCACAATTACGCTGTCTTTCAGGAAGGCCGTATAGGCATTGCAGTGCCATGCTACAGATGTAAACCGAGGAGAGGTTATGTTGTTTGTTACCCAGCACCTGAGTTCGGTGTCGCTGTTGTATCTTTTCGAGATGATGTTGTGACCGAAGTAGTTTATGAACCATTGGCAGGTCACGATTACTCCATCCAGAGGTTTTCAGCACAGATGAAAGTGGTCGAGGCGAGACTCGAACAGAACTGATGCTCCGCACCCCCTCCCAAACCCGGCCCGCGTCGCTCGAGGATCTGCTCGACACGAAGCTGCTTGCGCGACTCGACGCGATGGATATCTCGAGCCGCAAGGTGTTCCGGGGCAAGCTCAAGGGAGAGCGGCGTTCGAAGAAGCGGGGCGAGAGCGTTGAGTTCGCGGACCACAGGCCCTACGTCGTGGGCGATGACCTGAGGCACATCGACTGGAACGTCTTCGGCAGGCTCGACACGCTCTTCATGAAGCTCTTCATGGAAGAAGAGGACCTGAGCCTGCACCTCGTGCTCGACTGCTCGCAGAGCTCGGACACGGGCGAGCCCAACAAGCTGCTGTTCATGCAGCGGGTGGCGATGGCGCTCGGGTACATCGGGCTCGTGAAGTACAACCGCGTCGCGGCCAGCACGATCGGGGCGCAGATGGGCGACGAGGGCGAGCCCTCGCTTGTGAACTCGCTGCGTGACCTGCGCGGCAAGCGACGCGTGCACGATCTCTCGCGCTTCATCTGCGACATCCGCCCGGGCGAGTGGGGCGAAGAGACGCCCTCGTTCGCCGAGGCGTGCCGACGGATCGCGCTCTCGCGACGCGGTAAGGGCATCATGGTCCTCATGAGCGACATGCTCATCAAGGAGGGCTACGAGGAAGGCCTGCGCATGCTCGTCGGGCGGGGCTATGACCTCTTCGTCATCCAGACGCTCAGCCCCCAGGAACTCGATCCGACGATCTCGGGTGACCTGAGGCTCAAGGACGTCGAGGACGGCGACAAGGCCGAGATCACCATGTCCGCGCCGCTCATGAAGCGTTACAAGAAAACGCTCGCAGCGTACACGAACCAGCTCCGCGACTTCTGCGCCCGCCGCGAGATCATGCTCGTGACCGTGCCCAGCAGCACCGAGGTCGACACGATGGTGCTCGATCACCTCCGCAGACGGGGGGTGGTGAAGTGATGAGGTTCGTAATCTGCATCCTGGTCGCGGGCTGGATGACCGGCTGCGCCGTCAATGATTCGCCGCTGTATCTCTACATGACCCAGGACGAGTTGCAGCACGCGATCGATCAGCGGTACTGCGCGGGGATGTCGTTCGAGGCAGTCGAGTCGCAGATGATCGCGGACGGGCTGACGTACTTTGTTGATCGCGACGACACATTCAAGGTGAACGAAGTCGAGGGCAGGCTCGTGCAGGCGGGCCTCCAGCGCGAGACGAGCCCGCTGTTCGGCAGGCTCATTTTGCGGTTCGATGACGGTGAGCTGGCGAGCGTGCGTTACGGCTCACCCGTCGAAGACGGCGGCCAGTGGGAGTACACACGCTACAGGCTCGAACCCTGCGAGCAGCAAGGCGCAGAGAGCGGGGTGACCCCGTGACCTGGCTCACCCCCGGACTCGGAGCGCTCGCCGCGGCGATCGCGGTCCCGACGCTGCTGATTTTGTACTTCCTGAAGCTCAGGCGGCGCGACGTCGAGGTCTCGTCCACGCTGCTCTGGAAGCGCACCGTGCAGGACATGCAGGCCAACGCGCCGTTCCAGAAACTCAGGCGGAACCTGCTGCTCTTCCTGCAGCTTCTGGTGCTCGCGGCGGGCCTGTTTGCCCTCGCCCAGCCCGAGCTGTCAGCCGAGTCGGTGACCGGTGATCGGCACGTGATCATGATCGACCGCTCCGCGTCTATGCAGACGCGTGACGGGAATTGGAAGGGCGAGACGCTCACGCGTTTGGAGCAGTCCAAGCGTGAGGCGCTCGAGTTTGTCGATGCGCTGGCGGAGCCGACCTGGCTCGACGGCGTGATGGGCGGCGCGGAAGCCGGCGCGGACAAGGCAACGGTCATCACCTTCGACAGCCAGGGCGGGATCCGCCAGCCGATGACCGCGGATAAGGGGCTGCTTCGCGCAGCGATCGAGTCGATCGAGCCCAGCGATGCGCCGACCAACGCCGCTGAGGCATACAGGCTCGCCATCGCGCAGGCGCCGCCCCGTTCTGTCCCGGACCGTGACGGCACGCTCATCCAGCTCCCGCCGGCGGTCGGAACCGTGCACCTCTGGACCGACGGGAAGATCGGTGATGCGCGCGACGTCGTGCCAGGTCCCGAGGATGTTGTGCTGTTCAACCGTGTGGGCAGCGAGGACGCGGTCAATATCGGGATCACGGGGCTTCGAGCCGAGCGCTCGTTTGACAGCCCGCGCGAGCTTTCGATTTTCGTTGGTCTTTCCAGCACGGACACAAGGCCTCGGACGGTTGATGTGCAGTTCATCGTCAACGGTGCGCTGACGAGTGTCAGGCAGGCCGAGATCGGACCCGCAGAGGGCGAGGTCTCGGAGGGCCGAAGCCTTCCGGGGACTGGGGGCGTGGTCTTCAAGCTCGATCGCGCAGCGGGCGCGGTGGTCGAGATCCGAACCAAAGCCGCTGACAACGGCGAAGACATGCTCGCCAACGACAACAACGGGTGGATCGTTGTGCCGCCCTCGAAGAGGCTGAGTGTGGCGCTTGTTTCGGCCAACGACTTCTTCACATCCCTCGCGCTGGAAGGGTTGCCCTTCGGTGAGCTCACACAGCTCACGCCCGATCAGTTCGAGCAGCTCGGCGCCAACGCGTCTCAGTACGACGTTGTTCTTCTCGACGGTTGGCTGCCCGAAGAAGCCTTGCCCGCGGGGAACTATCTGGTGCTGGGCAACGTACCCGATGGCTTCGGGCTGAACGTGACGGGCGAAGATGAGATGGTCGAGATCGTCGACTGGGACGAAGAGCACCCGGTGATGTCCGGGCTCGAACTCGGTGGTCGCGTCACCATCACAAGAGCAAGGTCTGTCGAGATCGAGCAGGGCTCGGCAGTCGAGGTGCTCGCCGAGTCGAACGAGGGGCCTGTGATCTTCGATGCGTCTACAGGGCGTGCGCGCGCGATCATCGTTGCGTTCGACCCGGATGCTTCGAGCTGGCCCTTTGATGTCAGCTACGTCGTTTTCCATGCAGCCGCGATCAACGCGTTGGGCGGTGTGACTGGGAGCGCCTCGGCGGGCACGGTCAGGCCAGGGGGGACAATTTCAGAGCGACTCCCTGTCGGCGCACGCGCCGTGCGTCTTGCGATTCCCGATGCGCCGGATGTCTCGCTCGCCGCGGCACCGGACGGCCGGGTTGCTTACGGCCCCGTCCCCCGTGCCGGGGTGTACACGATCAACTGGAACGGAGCCGCGGGCATCACCGATGAGTTCGAGGACGGCGCAGCCACCCGGCATGTCGCGGTGAACCTTCTCGACCCGGAAGAATCGGACATCCGCAGTTCGGCGGTGTTGTCATTTGCGTCGGGCGAAGTCGCGGCTTCTGCAACAGGGTCAGCCGACTCCCCCCGCAGGCTCTGGCCCTGGCTGTTGCTCGCGGCTCTGGCGATCAGTCTGTTTGAATGGTGGATCTACAACCGCCGCGTGTACCTATGAATCTCATTCTGTGCATCCTGCTTCTCCTGCTCACCCCGATCGCGGCATCGGCGCAGCAGGATCGAGTGGATCAGGAAGACAACGAGGTCACGGTTCTCGCGGACTTCGGGTTTGCCGATTCGGTGCCCGGCGCTCGGTTCGGGCCTGTGCGTGTCCATGTCCGTGCGCAGGACGAGAACATCTCGGGGCGGATAGAACTCGATTACATCGGCCGCGACGGTTACACGGGCAGGGTCATCGCGCCGGTTGATGTGGCTGCCGGAAGCGAGACTACGGTTTCGATGGTTGTCCCAATTCCTGCTCTGCTCGAAGAGGTGTTTCTGACTCTGCGCAGCCAGCGCGGGGCGAGGATTGCCGAGGCTGAGTACGCAACGCTGCCGAGTTCGACGCAGATCCAGTTCCCAACAATCCTCGCGCCCTCGCAGGAACTGTTGCTTTCATACACTCCACGGGTATCCGCGGCGGACATTGCCGAGTCGCTTGTTCAGGGTTCCATCGGGTACCTACCAACGACGCGTATGAGGTCGACGCGCCAGCTTCTGGAGTTAACCCCGGAGCAGGCGACCCAGTTCGTGTTCTCGAATCTCATCGGGGAGAGCGTGCTCGTTGACACGCTTCCCCTGTCTCACAGAGCGTACGAGGGTGTCGTGGCGATCATCGCCGACTCGACCACGGTACTAGAAGCCGACCCTCGCGCGATCGTTGCGATGCACCGCTGGGTGATCGGGGGCGGCAGGCTGATCGTGCTCGCCGACATGCCTGGTGATCAATGGCGCAGGCTCATCCCGCCAGCTGTGCCGATCGAGGCGATCACGCTCGGCGCTCAGCAGGAGATTGATGTTCCCGTCGAATTTGAAGGGCTCACCGGCAAATCCGTTCGAGAACCGCTGATCTGCAGACCGATCTGGCTGACGTTGGCAGCCGAGGACGCGGGCTGGTCGACGCGCTGGCAGAGCACAGGCGGGAATCTGCTCGCCGAGGGGCCGGCAGGGTTTGGCTGGGTTACTCTGGTCGGCGTGCGCCCCGGCGTTGTGAGCGGTGGGAGTCAGACCGGAGAAACCAGGCTCTGGGCCGATGTGCTGACCGGCGCGAGCCGGGGCGTGTACATGCCAGATCACAGCCACCGAACGCTGCTGACTCGTGGAAACTCGTGGGGCGAGCTGCGCGTTGTTGAAGATGTGCCGGTGCTCGTGTTCGACGCGATCGGTTCTGCGCCCCCGATCGGGAGCGCCGCGATTGCATTGGTAGCGTTTGTGACTGTTTCTCTTGCGATCGCACTCGGGCCTGTGGACTTTGTGCTGCTCAAACTGGTCAGGCTGCGCCACATGGCCTGGCTCAGTGCCCTCGTGTGGATCGTGCTCGCATCGGTCATCGGGTTTCTGGCGCCCAACAAGATGAGGTCGGGCGCATCAACCCTCGGCAGGCACACGCTGATCGACACACTCGCGGTCAACACGGCACTCCCCGGTGCCGAGTCGAACCCGCAGAACGCGAGCGTGGCAGAACTTCCCGATGTCCTGTGTTCGTGGAGCCTGTCGTTCTCGAATTACTTTGCGGGATCGAACGATCCAATCAGGTTCTCGCCCACGCAGAACGGCTTGTACTGGTCCGAGTATCAGGGTGTGCAGGGTCGTTCCGCGATCGTGAGGCCGCTGGTGACGGTGCAGAACCCGAACTCGGGCAGTCTAGACGCGACGCGTTCGTCCACGCCCGCGCCCATCAGGCCCGGCATATGGACAACCAGGGTCTTTCTCGACAGCGGCCCAGTCGTGACCGATCTTGGCATCGCGCTGGAACCGATCGATGAGGGGTGGAGTCTGTCGGTCGATGGTCTGAACGCGGAGCGGCTCGTTGCCGGTCAGCTGCGCGTCGGCGATCGCTTCATCCCGATCCGTGCGCGCGATCTGAAACCCGAGAGCACTCAGCGATTCAGGCTGAGCGAGACATCAGCAACAAGCGAGCCGATCGGGCTCTATGACGATCCGCTGAACTGGGACACAGACCGACGCTATCTGCACAACATGTACAGCAACGTGCGCCTGGAAACAATGAGCCAGAGCCTGCTCCAACTGCTGCCCGGCCCTTCAGAACGATCACACTCTATAGAACAGATGCTCGCGACCGGCAGATACGCGATCGTTGAGTTGTTCGTCGCCGGTCAGCCTCTCAACGTAACCATCGAAGCGAACGACATCGAGCCGAGCCAGAGCACGATGTACAGGATTCTCGTGCCGATCGAAGGAGATCCGTCCCGTGATTGAAGTGCGCGGCATCACGAAGAAGTTCGGCAGCCTCGTCGCCGTGGACAACGTCTCGCTCACAGTCGGGCCGGGCGAGGTGTACGGGTTCATCGGACCAAACGGCGCCGGCAAGAGCACGACGATGAAGGTGCTCGCGTGCCTGCTCAAGCCGGATTCGGGCAGCGCCTTCGTCGACGGCATGGATGTGACTGTTGAGGGCGACAGCATCCGCCGGATTCTTGGGTACATGCCCGACGTACTCGGGGTCTACGACGACCTGACGGTAGAGGAGTACCTGCACTTCTTCGCAGCGGCGTTCAAGATACCAAGC
Organism: Phycisphaeraceae bacterium; assembly: GCA_009827205.1. Lineage (GTDB taxonomy): Bacteria > Planctomycetota > Phycisphaerae > Phycisphaerales > UBA1924. Next base: position 13,026 of record WUAK01000015.1, read on the forward strand.
AAATCCCGCAAGGGAACCATCGAGGGTGTCCTGGAACTTACGGATCTCTCCGAGAAGAAGAAAGCAATGGTGGACAGCCTCTCGCGAGGCATGAAGCAGCGCCTCGGTGTAGCGCGAGTGCTCGTCCACGATCCGAAGGTCCTGCTGCTCGACGAGCCGGCCAGCGGGCTCGATCCTCGCGCGCGCATTGAGATGCGTGAGTTGCTCACTGAGCTTGCTCGCATGGGGAAATCGCTCATCGTCTCAAGCCATATTCTCTCAGAGCTTGGGCAGATGTCGACATCGATAGGAATCATCGAACGAGGGAAGCTGCTGTACTCGGGTTCCATCGAAGACGCGTACGCGAAGATGGGCGTCGGGGACCGCGTCAAGATCAGGCTTGAGTCTCCGGGCGAGTCGCTCTCACAGGTCAGAAACTCGCTCGTCGAGGACAAGAGGATCAGCCGAGCAGAGGTCGAGGGCGAGACTCTCGAAGTCGAGTTTGCGCCCGGGCAGAAGAGCCATCACTTTCTGATTGAGATGCTCATTGCCAAGGGTGTGTACATCGCCTCCTTTACGCCTGAAACGCCGAGGCTTGAAGATGCGTTCATGACACTCACGAAGGGGCAGGTCCAGTGAACGCGCTCGGCAGGGCTCTGGCGCCGCTTCAATGGCTCTACGGAGTTGTCTGGAACCCCATTCTCCAGCGCGAGCTGCGTGCCTCTGGACGGCGCAGATCGACGTACATCATCCGGGGTGGTTATGCGGCGGCGTTCTCACTCGTGGCGATCACCGCGGTCTCTTCAAGGATGGAAACGTTCGGCTACTACAACTCTGCGACCGCCCGCGCTCAAGGGCTTGCACAACTCGCGGAGTCGATTGTGCTGTTCATCGTGTGGTTCCAGTTCTTTACCCTTGTTCTGCTCTCACCCACGATGACCAGCCCTTCGATCTGTGAGGAGAAGCTCCGGGGCACACTCGGCGCGCTCATGACGACGCCGCTGACCTCGACACGCATAGTGCTCGGCAAGCTCATGGGGCGGATGTATCAAGCGCTGCTGCTCACGCTGGTCAGTGCGCCTCTGCTGCTTGCCATCAGGGTCTTCGGCGGTGTGCCTATCGAGTGGATATTCGCATACACGCTCGTCACACTCTCAACAGCGGTATTCGCTGGCTCGCTCGGGCTTCTCTTTGCGATGTGGCACGATCGCTCCGCCCCCGCGGCGATGTTTGCGCTGCTTACGCTGGGCCTCATGTTCGCTGCGCCGCCTCTGATTTTCTTTGCGATGCAGCAGTCGAACTATTTCGGACTGACCTCGCTAGGGATATCAGTCGAGCAGATACATTCGCTGATCCCCTACGGCATCGCGTCGTGCCCGCCGATCACGCTGGCTGCACTAGCGACCGACGGTCCGCAGCAGCTCGGCATTCCCTGGCTCGCGGGGACACCCTTTGACCGGATCTGGATTCTCACGGTCGTGTACATGCTCGCTGGCACCGGGTTCACGCTCTGGATCTCATCCCGCGTCATGAGAAGACTGCTGCTCGAAGCCTCGGGCGGATCGGTCAAGAACAAGCCAACAGAGGAAAAGAAGCCCGCGCGAGACTCGAAGCAGCTCACACCGCACCGCGTCAGGCTCTCAAGACTGAAGACGCAGCCTGTGTACTGGAGAGAGGTTTCGCGGCGCTGGATCAACGGCAGGTTTGAGCGGTGGGTGCTCGCGTTCGTGCTCGTCTTTTCTCTGGGCTTTGCGTACTACAAGACAGACATGGACGAGCAGCCGATCCATTTGCTGATCGGGCTTGTCGGCATGTTTCTGCTCATGCTGTGCGCTGCAGTGATGACCGCCAGCTCGATCAACGGCGAGCGAGCGACCGAGACGTGGGAAGCGCTGATGACCTCGCCCGTTTCGGGGCGTGACGTCGTGCTGGGTAAATACCTCGCGGTCGTCCGAAGACTCGCTCCCCTAGCGGGTCTGATCTCGCTGCACTTCATCGTGATGTCGTTACGCGGGTTTATCTCGTGGCCCGCGACAGCGATGTGCATCGCGTTGATCAGTGTCCCGCCCTTGCTCTACCTCGCAACAGGGCTCGCGATGAGCCTGAGGTTCAGCAAGAGCGCCGTTTCGAGCGTCAGCAACATCATCCTGCTGCTGGCGATGTGGTTCGGGATTCCAGTCCTGATCATCATCACGCTCGAGTTCAACTACGACCAAACCAGATTCGATGAAATCATGGAGCGGTTCGTGTTCGGCTCCCATCCGATGCTCATGCTCGTGAGTGTGATCGACGGAGACATCGAACAGCAGGCGCGCAACCGCTCAAGGCCGTTCAGTTTCGCGGACGACCGAGTGACGATGGGTTACATGATCCGTGTAACCACAGCGCTCATCGTTGCACACGTCCTGTTCACGGCTGGCGTCCTTTGGGCGAGCATCCTCGCCTTCACAAGACTCTCTGGCCGGAGTTCGTAACAAGCCTCAGTCGTCGCGGACGACCATGATCTCGTCGAGGTCTTTGCGCGTGATCGCTGGCACCTGGCAGTCTTCTGCTGGATACCCAACAGGGATGAGCAGATAGGGTCTTTCGTGCGCGGGCCTGCCGAGGACCTCGCCAAGGAATTTCATCGGGCTGGGTGTGTGCGTGAGTGTTGCCAGCCCCGCGTGCTGAGCAGCGGCGAGCAGCATCCCGACCGCTATGCCAACCGATTCGTTGACGTAGTACGTCTGCCCCTCGTCATCGGTTTTCATGAGCTTGAACACGACGATGAGCCATGGCGCGATTTCGAGGAAGGGCTTGTGCTCGTCGGTGCCGAACGGGCGGAGGTCCTCACGCCACTCCTCCCCAACCCGGCGGTGGTAAAACTCATGCTCTTCCGCCTCCGCAGCCTCGCGGATCTTGTGTTTCAGGTCCGCGCTCTGCACTGCGACGAACCGCCAGGGCTGCTTGTTGGCGCCGGACGGGGCACTCCCCGCTGCACGGATGATGTTCTGGATGGTCTCGAGCGAAACGGGTCTGTCCGAGAACTCACGGACAGTCCTGCGTTGCCGCATGACATCAAAGAAAGCAGATGAGGCTTCCTCGGGCGAGGAACTGGGTCGGTAGGGAGCAAGGGGCATCATCGGGGCGTCGCTGGTCATTTGGGGGCTTTCGAAAGTAAGTATCAGGCCGGATTCTCGGCGTTGGGCGGTGTCTCACAGTGTGCGGGCACAGTGTAAAGTCAACGCCCGCGGGAGACGGCTTATGCCCAGAAATACGCTTCTCATTCTTGCGGCTGGCTTCGCCCTCGCCGCTCCCGCGTCCGGCCAGTGGACGGATCAGCGCGACCCAGCCGTGGGGGGCTCGCCCGAAATCCCTCTGACCGAGGGCCGGTTCAACGCTGCACTGCAGTACCACGCGGCGTGGATGCTGCTCGAGCCAGCCCTCGACTTCAACGACTTCACCTCGGACGAACTCGATGCGCTCGATGAGGGCATCATCCCCGAGCGGTACGCGGAGCTTCTTGAGGCAAACCAGAACTACATCGAGATGCTGATCGATGCATCAAGACTCGAGGAGTGCGATTTTGGGCTCAACTATGAGCAGGGCATCGAGACGCTCATCCCTCAGCTCACGGTGATGCGCAGCAGCGCCAAGCTCCTCGTCAACGACGCCCGTCGCCTCAGGAACACGGACGCCGACGCCGTCACAGAAAGGCTGGCCGCGACGATCCGGATCGGCGAGCACGCCTCGCAGACACGGACCGTGATCGGATCTCTCCTTGGTGTCGCGATCGCCGAGCTAGCCAGGAGCGAAACAACCAAGCTGCTCGATGAAAACATGCTAAGCAGTGCTCAGGCGCAGCTGATCAACGGCGCGCTCGATCGCGTGCTGGTCGAGGATCCGTTCCTTAGTCTCGAATCGGTGCGGACCGAGGCTGTGATGATGACCTCGTGGATCAAACACGAGTTCAACGACGAGACCGCTGGCGAGCAGTTTGTGGAAGTATTTGTGATCGCCGGCGCCGAGGGACACGAAGACAAGCTCGAGCGTGAGCTGCAAGGCATGGACGGCAAGGCCATCGGTACGATGACCGACAAAGCCGCGGTGGGATACGAGGATCTCATCGAAGCCTGGCAAGCGGAAGACGCCAAGGCTGCGATGGAGAGGGTCGAGCAGAAGCTGATCCAGGGTGGATACGGCCCGGTTGCCAAGCTTGTCATGCCGGCTCTTGGGAACTTCCGCGAGCGTTTGGACGAATCGGAACAGAAGCTCGCGGAACTCCGCGAGAGGCTCAACGCTGTTGGAGATTGATTTCGGGTGAGAGCGATCGACGAGCGCAAACTGCTGGTCAGGACGGGTCGTGGGCACGGCAACTCCGCACGGCTTCTGTGGAGGTTCTACGCGCCAAGGCTGATCGCGTACGCACGCACGCTTCTCGCCTCGCAGGGAGCGCAGGCGCACGCGGAGGATGTCGTTCAGATCGCGATGTGCAAGGTGCTGCAGACCAGTCCCGCGAGGCTGCGCCAAGTCGAAGCGGTCGGGCCCTGGCTCTATACCATTGTTCGCACATCCGCACTGAATCACATGCGGGGCGAGCGCCGGGAGATGAAGCGGCGCACGCACGCGAAGCCGCCGAATCAGATGGGGCCGCCCTCCTCATACGAAACACTGAGGCGAGCGGTTGAAGCGTTGCCCAGTGACGAGGCAGAGGTGGTGTCACTCAGACATGCGGGCGGATTGACGTTCGACCAGATCGCGGAGGTGCTGGCGATCCCGCGCTCGACCGCGGCGTCGCGTCACTCACGGGCTCTCGATCGGTTGCGTGAAGCACTCACCGAGCCCGATGCCCCGCTCAAGTTTGTGGAGGGTGTACGACATGCCAGATAAGCCAACACAGGATGATGTTCTGCGTCAGCTTGAATGCGCGTACGAGCCGGGCAGGCTGCCCGAGTACCCGGGCGAGGAGTTCCTCGCCGCGGCGAAGGCCAAGGCGACATCAGTGCTGCTGATCCGCGTGGGCATCTTTTTTGGGATCCTCGCTCTGGGGGCGGCCGGCTACTTTCTGTACTCGGCTGCCATGACCCCTGGCGACTCCGAGCCGGCCTACATCGATGACGATCCGCACGGCGATCCGACTGTTCTCAGGCTCAGGAGCCAGGAGCAGGGTCGGTAGGGGGCCCATCGTGCAGGGCTGGGCGTGCGCTTGCCGATGATCCCTACTGCATGGTGCGCGGTCGATTCGCAAACTCGGTCTGGATCACTGTTTGCACGCTCCTGGGCGTGGCAGGCTTCGCGGCTGCTCAGAACAACCCCGAGACTCC
>WUAK01000141.1 GCA_009827205.1 Phycisphaeraceae bacterium
CGGTTGATATCTGGACGGTCGTCCTCGAGATCAGCGTGCTGATGGCCGCGTTCCCCAGCAAGGAGATCGCAAGGCTCAGTGAGCGTTACCGCACGCTGGGTCTTGGATACGCCAACCTCGGCGCGATGCTGATGCAGGCGGGCATTCCTTATGACTCGGAGCAGGGCCGCTCGATCTGCGCGATGCTCAGCTCGATCATGACGGGCCGCTCGTACCGCCAGAGCGCGATGCTCGCAGCGGAGCACGGCGCGTTCCGCGGGTTCAAGGAGGATCGTGAGAACATGCTCCGGGTGATCCGCAACCACCGCCGCGCCGCGCACGGCATCTCGCGCGACGCCAAGGAGTGGGAGGACCTCCGCATCCGCCCGGTGCCGATCGATCACGACATCGTGACCAACGGCAACGTGCCCATCGCCAACGCACGCAACCTGCTCGACCGCGCCGCGATCGTCTGGGACGAAGCGCTCGAGCTGGGCATGGAGCATGGCTACCGCAACGCGCAGGTCACCGTCATCGCGCCCACGGGCACGATCGGTCTCCTCATGGACTGCGACACGACCGGTGTCGAGCCCGACTTCGCGCTCGTGAAGTTCAAGAAGCTCGCCGGCGGCGGCTACTTCAAGATCGTCAACGCGTCCGTCGAGCCCGCGCTCCAGGCGCTCGGCTACTCGGAAGAGCAGATCCGACTGATCATCACCTCGATCATCGGCACGCTCAGCCTCGCGGTCCCGATGCCCGAAGGCGCACCCGGCGCCGACGAGGACAAGACGCTCGCCGAGTTCCTGATGGACAAGGGCCTCAAGGCCGAGCATCTGAGCAAGATTGAAGAGGGTCTGCCCGGCTGCTTCGAGTTGAGCTTCGCGTTCAGCGCCTGGTCGCTGGGTGACGATGTGCTCGAAGCCGCGGGTGTCGACCCCGAGCGCGCCAAGGCGGACCCGGGCTTCAACCTGCTCAAGCACTTCGAGCTCAAGAACAAGGACATCGAGCTGCTCAATCAGCTCGTCTGCGGCCGCCAGACCATCGAGGGCGCGCCGGGCTTCGAGGATCAGCACCTGCCCGTCTTCGACTGCGCCAACAACTGCGGCCCGCTCGGCACGCGTCTCATCGCGGGCACCGGGCACATCCGCATGATGGCCGCCGCGCAGCCCTTCATCTCCGGCGCGATCAGCAAGACCATCAACCTCGCAAACTCCGCGACCGTTGATGACATCAAGGACTGCTACCGCCTGAGCTGGGAGCTGGGCCTCAAGGCCAACGCGCTCTACCGCGACGGGTGCAAGCTCAGCCAGCCCCTCTCGGCCAAGAAAGACGTCGAGCTCGACGACGACGAGATCGACGAACTCGACGAGCTGGAGGCCAAGGAAGAGGTCGCGGCCTCCGTCGCGAGTCTCGCCGGCGCCATCGCGGGCGACAAGGTCGACAAGGTCGTCGAAGAGAAAACCAAAATCGTGCACCGCCCGATGCGTCGTCGCCTGCCGATCACGCGCGAGTCGGTCACGCACAAGTTCAACGTCGCAGGGCACGAGGGCTACCTCACGGTCGGCCTCTACGAAGACGGCATGCCCGGCGAGCTGTTTATCACCATGGCCAAGGAAGGCTCCACCATCGGTGGTCTGATGGATTCACTGGGCACTGCGGTCTCCGTGGCGCTCCAGTACGGCGTGCCAGTGCAATCACTGGTCAACAAGTTCACGCACCAGCGCTTCGAGCCGGCGGGCATGACCTCCAACAAGGACATCCCGTTCGCCAAGAGCCTGGTCGACTACATCTTCCGCTGGCTCGGGATGCGATTCATCCCGGGCTACCGCGAAGCCAACCTGCCGCACCGCCCGGCAGCCAAGAGCGAATCCAAATCCGATCAGACCTCCGCTTCACGCACAAGCGCCGCGCCCGCCAAGTCGTCGGGTTCGGTTGGGGGAGACAATCGTTGGAGCACGCAGAGCAAGCCCGCCACCTCGAGCGACAGAAGCACGCAGGACTCGGGCCCGATCGGGCGTATCGGGATCGTGAGCACCGAGACCGACCCGGGCACGACCGACGGCAGCCTGGCACGCCAGGCGACAGTCGTCGCGCACTCGCACGAGACGGTCATCAGCTCAGAAACCGAGGCAGGTGTGACGACTGTCATCGTCGAGGAACACGTCTCGGCCCTCTCGGCCGCCATGAGCGAGAACATGGGCGACAGCCCGCCCTGCGATGTCTGCGGCGAGATCACCGTTCGCAACGGCACCTGCTACAAGTGCATGGGCTGCGGCAACAGCATGGGGTGCAGCTGACCAACACGATCCCCGGGCGGGACGCCTGAAAGGGCGCCCGCCCATCACGACTGACCCACCACGGGTCGGCTAGCGCGGTGCAACGCCGATGCGGGCCGACCCCACTCCAAGACCCCCGGGCGGACCACCGGCGCCCGGGGGCTCTTTGTGTGTTGTGTTACTACTGAATGAGTGTTGGTTTAGTCATGCACCCACTTCGCCCGATCAGTCGCCACGTGGTAGTGGGGGTCCTCGCTGATATTCACCTCGACGAGGTCGCCCGCCTTGTCGAGCAGGCGGCGGCAGTCCTCGCTCAGGTGCCGAAGGTGCAGCCGCTTGCCGACCTTCTGGTAGCGCTCGGCGAGCGTGTTGATCGCCTCGAGGCCCGACTGGTCGTAGACGCGGCTGAAGTAGAAGTCGATCACCACATCATCCGGGTCGTCCTGCGGCGTGAAGAGGTCGCGGAAGCGTGAGACCGAGCCGAAGAAGAGCACGCCGTGCAGCTGGTAGATCTTGCTGCCGTGCTCGTTGATCTGCACGTCGGCGACAAGGTACTTGCTCTTGTTCCACGCGAAGACGAGCGCGCTGAGCGCGACGCCCAGGATGACCGCGGTCGCCAGGTCGTGCATGAAGACGGTGTACGCCGTCACGACGAGCATGACGAGGACCTCGGCCTTGGGGATCCGGCGCCAGGTCTGCAGCGTGGTCCACTCGAACGTCCCGATGACGACCATGAACATCACGCCGACGAGCGCCGCGATCGGGACCATCTCGATGTAGGGCGAGAGGAACAGGATAAAGAGCAGCAGCGAGCACGCGGCGGTGATGCCCGAGAGCCGACCCCGCCCGCCCGACTTCACGTTTATGAGCGACTGCCCGATCATCGCGCACCCGCCCATGCCCCCGAGCGCACCCGAGGTAACGTTGGCGACGCCCTGCCCGATGCACTCGCGGTTGCCGTTGCCGCGCGTCTCGGTGAGCTCGTCGACGAGCGTCATGGTCATGAGCGACTCGATGAGCCCGACTCCAGCGAGGATGAGCGAGAACGGGAGGATGATCAGCAGTGTCTCGGTGTTGAAGGGAGGGAGCGTGAAGTCCCACCACGCGGGCCTTGGCAGCCCGCCCGCGATGCCGACCTCGGAGGTTTCAACCGTCGCAAGGGCGGCTTCGGTTTCTTCGGTTGTCAGCGGCTCGATGACTTTACCGTGGGTCGCGATATCCACGCCCTCGGGCAGTTGAAGCGACGCGATGACGGCGCTGTCCTTGTCGCGCTGGGCGCTGATGACCGCCGCGGCCTGCGTGCTGTCAACGAGCACATCGCGCACGGTTCGCGTGGTCGCGCCCGATCCTGACTCGTCGCTCTGCGCCGAGTTGATCCCGATGCCGATGAGCGACACGACGATGATCGCGGCGAGCGACGAGGGCACCGCCCGGGTGAGCTTGGGCAGGAAGGCGATGATGGCCATCGTCAGCGCGACGAGCCCGAGCATGATCCAGAGGCGCTGGCCCTGCAGGAACTCCATCGCGCCGCCCGGGCCGATCGCTTTGAAGTTTGCAAACTGCGCCATGAGGATGACGATCGCCAGCCCGTTGACGAAGCCGAGCATGACCGGGTGAGGGACGATCCTGATGAGCTTGCCCAGCCGAAGCAGTCCGATGGTGACCTGGAATAGGCCGCAGAGGACGACGGCTGGGAAGAGGTACTCGATGCCGTGTGTTGCGACGAGCGAGACGACGACGACAGCCATCGCGCCGGTGGCGCCGGAGATCATGCCCGGGCGCCCGCCGAAGATCGACGTGAGCAGGCACATGACAAACGCGGAGTAGAGCCCGACGAGCGGTGGCACGCCCGCAACGAACGCGAAGGCGACCGCCTCGGGCACGAGCGCGAGCGCGACCGTGAGCCCGGACAGAACCTCGGCCTTGGGCGAGCCAGACATCGCCGAGCGAAGGTCGAAGAGCTTGGGCTTGATGCGGACGAACTTGGGCAGACGGATCGTGATCTCTGACATGCAGGGCTCGGCGTGGGGTGTTTGTGCTGTTTCGCGGATGTGCGCACTTGGGCGCGTGATGCGACCATAGGGAGGCAGATGCCTTTATGCGCCTTGGGAGAGCAACCAAGTTTACCAGCCAAGCCCGAGAACCGGTGGATAAACGGGCTACTGCTTGCCGGGCCTGAGATCGAAGCGGTCTCTGGTGTGGCAGTAGCTGAGCCCACCCATCCGGCCCACGAGATCAATCGCGGCCTGATCGGTGTGCATCCGCTCGTTGAGCAGGCTGTCCTCGACATGCACACGCACGACCCTGCCCATGACCACGTTGCCCCCCGCCGGTGCTCCCGGGTTGGTGCGGGTGACGGAGACCGTCTCGCACTCGAAGCACACCGGGCTCTCTTTCACACGAGGCGCTTGGATCGTGTCGCATGGGATCGGGGTGAGTCCGGAGAGGTCGTACTCGCTCTCGCCGCGCGGCAGGGGCTCTGCTGCCACCGCGACGCGCTCGATAATCTCAGCTGTCGCGACGCAAACGGCGAACTGACCCGTGCCTCCTTCGGATTCTGGCTTCGCGTTGCGGAGCGAGTCCTTCTCGTTACCGTCGCCGTCATTGGCCGGGCAGAAGAGCAGCGTCATCGGGTTTGAACCGACGCCAGCGAAGAACGAGAAAGGCGCGAGGTTGGGCTTTCCATCGGTTGAAACCGTTGAGACCACCGCGATCGGGCGTGGGCCGATCGTGCCGATCAGCAGCTTGTACCGCTCTGCGATCTCAAGTTCGTTGGGGTCAACATTCAAGGCGAATCCTCGTGTGTCACATCCGAGGCCTGAGCAGCACGCCCGCCTGTGTCCCGCCACAGAACTTGAGAGGCTCTATGCCGCAGACTTCAAAGGCGTGCGACCATCGGCGTCGGATGCCTCTGCTGTGCCAGAACGTCTGTGAGTTGGCGCCTTGCCCGTGCGCAACAAAGTCGGTTTTCATCGGCTCACTGAAGTCGAGCCGCGGGCAGTGTCTGGCGATGAAGCTGTCGGGCGTTTCTTTGCAGTACTTCCAGGTGTGCTCGTCATGAACGGTCACAAGCACCGCGCCGCCCGGGCGGATGATCCTGCGGAGCTCCATGAGCCACGTGTCGATGTTGTGCGAGATGTGCGTGAAGATCGAGATGCCGTAGACAAAGTCAAAGGTTGAATTCGCAACGGGCAGGCTGGGCTGCGTGGTGGTCGAGAAGAACCGGAATCTGCCCTCGAAGTGCCGCTGTGCCCAATCGATCGACTCTTCATCGATGTCGCAGCCCCAGAGTCTTGCGCTGTCGGGGAGATCGTCGAAGTGTCTGAGTACGCGCCCGGTCGAGCATCCCCAGTCGAGGATGTCGCGCATCGAATCAAGCTCGACGCCGTGCGAGTCGCAGAAGCGGCCGATGATGTCGCGTTCGCGTTTGCCGCTCGCGATGTATTCCTTGTCGGCTTGCGCTGAGTAGCTTGCACGGTTGTCACTTGAAGGAACGGGAAAGCTGACACCGAGATCGTTCGCGCGATCGATGGCATCCTCGTCAAGACAGCCCGGCAGGGAGCGGTCGTCGACGCTCGTTGGACCGGTCGAGCGAGTAATGGGGTAGGGCCCGGGTGGCAGTCCCCGGTATGGCTCGATGACGAGCGGCGTCGTCTCGCGCTGGCTCGTTGAGATCCACTCGCGTGCGCGCTGAGCGAGGATCGCCTCGCCGGCATCGCTCGATACGAGGACCGCCGCGACGTCGGCTGGGCTCGCTTCGGTAGGCTTTAGAATCTTGATGCTTGAGTTCCTCTGGTTTCCGTCGGCAGCGTCATCGAGGATGAACGCGATCCTCGGACCGCCCTCGACGTCTGCAATCGTGCCCAGGAGCCAGGTGGTGTGCCTGCCTGCGCCGAAGATAGCGATCGGTCGGTCACCGAGGTCCCTGCCAAGCCTGCGCCAGAGCTCCCTGACGAAGCGTGTGCGGAAGAGGGCGGCCAGATCGTGCATCGATACCTCCGGTGCGGGAACTGATGCCGCGTGGTGAAGAGTGTATTCCTCCGAATCACGCCCGCGGCGGGCCGTACTATCTCTTGATGACTGACGACCACACCGATCGCGCACTGACCTGGGCCGCGCTCCTGGCCAAATGGACCGAATTCGCGCAGAGCGCGCTGGCACTGCCCGACGACGAGGAGGGAGGCCGACTCAAGGAGGCCGTCCCGTCGATCATCGGGCTCCAGGCCGTGACGCACGCGTGCGCCGAGATCAGGGATCTGCCCGAGGCCGAGCGAGCACTCGGTGAGGACAAGGCCGACATGCTTATCAAGAAGCACGCAGGCGAAATCAACACCATCTGGCGAGGCGAGCAGATGCCCGAAGCGGTCGTCGAACTCGTGGAAGATGCAAGGTTGGCGTTCAGAGCCGCGACCGAGGGCGGCATCGAGTGGGTTGTCGAGGGCGAGTCGCTCATCGCGCCGCATCCGGGTGAGCTCCTTGGAGCACTGGTCGAGGCCGGGTTCACGGGGGATCTCTTCCTGCCCACACCCGGGGTGCCCGTATTCCAGAACGCCCCTGCGGGGTTCATGCGTGGTGTGGACATCGAGACCGAAGCGGGCGGCATGGCGCTCGTGCACATCCCGGACTTTTTGGGCGGTGAGGTCTCGGGACACGAGGTGCCGGTCGCGCGACAGGTCTACCGCCAGTTCGATTTCTCGAAGGGAGGACCGGTGAGGGATCTCGTCCAGCCCATGGACGCGGCGCTCACTCCCGGTCAGCCCCTGCTCATCCCGGCGATCCTCGCGGGCGAGGTGCAGCCCATCGCTCTCCCGATCCCGGGGACCGAGCACCAGAAGCCGCTGCCAGTCGAGTTCGAGGCCTGAAAACCGGTCGGTATACAGCACGGCGTCTATAGTGGTTTCCCGCGCCGCCGAGGGGTGGGAGAACAGTCAAAAAACACTTCATCAGCCGAGGAGAAGCCGCGATGGGTCGCGCCAAGATCAGCATCATCGGAGCCGGGAACGTCGGAGCCACCTGTGCCCACTGGGCCGCGGAGAAGGAACTGGGCGACATCGTCCTCCTCGATATACCTGACAAGGAAGGCGTGGCCAAGGGC
>WUAK01000142.1 GCA_009827205.1 Phycisphaeraceae bacterium
GGGAACTCGTACTTGTCGAGAAGCTCGCGGATTTCCATCTCAACGAGGTCGGCAAGCTCCGGATCGTCGACGAGGTCGACCTTGTTCATGAACACGACGATGTAGGGCACACCCACCTGACGGGCGAGCAGCACGTGCTCACGGGTCTGGGGCATGGGGCCCGAGTCGGCGGCAACCACGAGGATCGCACCGTCCATCTGTGCCGCACCCGTGATCATGTTCTTCACGAAGTCGGCGTGGCCCGGGCAGTCGACGTGGGCGTAGTGACGGCCCTCGGTCTCGTACTCAACGTGCGACGAGTGAATGGTCACCGTCTTGTTGGAGTCACGGACGGTACCGCCCTTGGTGATGTCCGCGTAGCTCTTGGCTTCGCTGAGACCCTTTGCTGCTGCGCGTGCGACCAGAGCAGCGGTGAGCGTGCTCTTGCCGTGGTCAATGTGACCGATTGTGCCGACGTTCACGTGCGGCTTGGTGCGCTCGAATACACCCTTGGCCATAGCCCTGAACCTCCAAATCCGGAGCAGACCGGGCCTTCAACCGTTGAAGTGCCCGCCGCTGCGAACGATATTCCTTCTCTGATCCGGACCACCAAGCCCAGACCCGGCTCCGGAGATCCGCACAGCCTGCTGCGCAGAGACCCGAAAGCCCTTTCTACAAACATGTTTTCCGACCGGCAAAGCCCGCTTGGCGCAGACTCCTGGGGTCTCCACCCGACCCACAAAAGCCGGTCAAGAAGCATAGCTGCCGACACCCCTCAGGTCTCGCCAGCCATGCGGACAAAGCCGCTGGTGAGAGTTGAACTCACGACCTCACCCTTACCAAGGGTGCGCTCTACCACTGAGCTACAGCGGCGACTCCGCCCGACCCACCTGCCGGGCAGGACCGATCCTAGCCCCGAGCGGTGTGCTGTCAACGGATCGAGCCGTCCTCACCCGCCTTTACGAGATGCGTCCGAATACGCGTTTGCCCAGCCCCCCGAACCCGCACGAACGATCCAGGCCTACCCGTTTCTCGGCCTCAAAGCCACACTCACAGGGACTTCCCCGGGTATTGGCGCACGCTGCCAAAAACCGGAGACAGGCATGAAGACCCCGACCATCCTCCTGGCGCTGGCCGCAGCACCCCTCACCCTGACCGCAACCTCAAACGCTCAGGGCATTTACGCCGAGTTCTACTCGGGTTCCAACCCAGGTGACGGCTGGGCCGCACTCCAGGGTTTCCCGAGCCAGGACGCCGGCGAGGAGGGCCTGCCCTCGGGCTCAGATCTCACCATCGATCTCTCTTCCAGCCAGATCATCCGCATCTTCACCGATGACCCAGCAAACACCGACATCGGGGTCATCATCCTGAACGCCGAGCCCGGTCTCACACCGACGCTCATCGTCGCCAACACCACTAACCACACAGTCAGCACCGCGTCGCCTCTGGGCCAGATCGCGTGCCGAACCCTTGCCGGCATCCGTGCCAACGAGCAGACAAAAGTCCAGATCAACGCCCACTCGATCTCTGGTCCCGGCATCGACACCCACCGTGTTGTGCGCCTGGATCTCACGGGCGATCTCGACGCGCCGGTCGTCCACTGGGGTGATCTGTCCACTACCGCACCCGACGTCGGGCCCATCGCGATCGCGGGCGATATCACTCCAAAGGGCTCAGTCGCCGCGTACAAAGGCAACATCGGTGCGGTCACCGTTCAGGGCGATCTCAACGGCATCATCAGCGCTCGCGCCGGATCCATCGAATCCATCGACGTCGCGGGAAGCATCGGGAGCCAGGGCCGACCTGCAATCCACGCCGTCGCTCCATTTGGAGCATTCGCCATCGACCGAGTCATCGCAGGCAATAACATCGGCAGACTCGGTTCGCTCGCCGACATCATCACGTCCGGCGCGGTGCGCGCCATAGAAGCAGACGAGATCCACGCGAATATCGATCTCGAAAACGACCCGGCCGCACCGGGCTTCATCGCACTCTTTGAGACCCGAACGGGCGACTTCTCAGGCGGCTTCCGCGCAAGATCACTCAGCAGCTTCGGAGGCTGGAGCGAAGCCCCCTGCAGCGTCTCAGTCGCGGGCGATGTCCTGGGCGATATCATCTTCACAAACGTCGTACGAAATGAAAACAGCTCCGGACCCGAAATCGACATCGCAGGCACCGTCGCACAGGATGCGTCCATCATCGTCGGGGGCGTGCCCACGACTGACGCAGGCCTCCCCGCTGCTCAGATCATCGTCCGCTCCGAACAAGCACTCGAGGGCTTGATCATCGTTGGCAACGGGTTCCCAGGGGTGTTCCCAAACCCGGCATCGATCCAGGTCGGCACGCAGAGTCCTGTCGTCGTGACCGATTCAAACAAGCATTACACGACGCCATTCGCAGAATTCGGGGGCGGAGCCGTCGCCATCGCGCCGTTCAACTTCCACCAGACCGAGTCGTTCCCAAAGCACAACGAAACCATCACGCTCGAGGGCGACCAGCTGCTCACCGCCGTCGCACCACGCTTCTTCGGGCCTGTGTTCTCTGCAGGCGGGGCGCAGCAGATGGTCGTCGAACACCTCGCTGAGGGAGCTCAGGTCTGGGTTGATCGCTCGGGCGAGTTCTTCGTCGAAGCGCCAACCGAGAACGCCAGCGGCTCGCGCACAATCGTCGTCCGCGCTATCGCACCCTCAAGCTTCAACGCCGGGCAGTGGCGCCTCCGCCCGGTCGACGGCGCGCTCAAGTCAGCTCGAGCCATCAACACACCGGACGTCGCCTTCGACTCTGAGTACGACGACGACACCTATCGCTTCAACGTTGCTGGCGGCGCCGACTGCCCACAGCCGCCCGGCCTCGGCCGCAGCTCAAACTCCGAGATCGACTTCGCAGACTCCGACGGCATCATCCAGGTCAACTGCCCATAAGCGATCTGCGAAAATAAATACGATCAAAAACTCACTCGGCAGGCACACACCGCCCCCGTGACCACGCCCGGAGTTCATCGATCCGCTCGGCCATCGTCACGCTGAGCGGGGGCGAACCCGCAAGCGCCCTCTCGATGGCTTTCGTGTCAACACGCTTACCGCGCGCCCGAGCCTCGTGCTTCGCCGAGACGACCGCCTGCTCGATCTCTGCGCCGCTGTACCCGTCGCTCGCGTCAACAAGCCTGTCCAGATCGAACTCGTCTCCGGCCATACCGCGCCGACCGATGTGAATGCGAAAGATCGACTCCCTCGCCTTCGAGCCCGGAAGATCGACGAAGAAAATCTCATCAAATCGGCCCTTGCGCAGGAGTTCCGGGGGCAGCGCCTCGATGTCGTTCGCCGTCGCCACAACGAACACAGGCTCTTTGTGCTCCTGCATCCACGTCAGCAGCGCGCCGAACATGCGCCTGCTCAGCCCGCCGTCGGTCGCCTGGCTCGAGCTTGACGCGAACGCCTTCTCGATCTCATCGATCCACAGCACGATCGGCGCCATCAGCTCCGCCTGATGCAGCGTCTCGCGCAGCCTGCGTTCGCTCTCCCCGACAAACTTGTCGTACAGCGACCCGACGTCCATCCGAAGCAACGGCCTCCGCCAAGCGGTCGCGATCGCCTTGGCGCACAGACTCTTGCCCGCGCCCTGCACACCAAGCAGCAGCACACCCCTCGGGCGATCTATCTCATCGTCGAGTGCGCGCTCACGCGCCGCGAGCCACGACTTGAGCCGGTCCATCCCGCCGATGTCGTCCATACTCGTCGGTGCGCGGGTGAATTCGAGCATGCCGCCCGATTGCACAAACGTCTGCTTGAGTCGCATTGCGCGTTCGATGTCATCGTCGTCGAGCGATGCATCGCTGCGGACGATCTCGGTGATCACCTGCCCCGCCTGCCTGCGTGTCAGCCCTCGCAGGTTCGACACCAGCTGCGCCAACTGCTGCTTCGTCAGATCGATATCGAACGGCGCCTTCACGTGCAGCGTTTTGACCGTATCCCGCAGGATCGATTCCAGCTCTTGCTCGTCGGGAAGCGAGAGCTCAAACTGCGTCGCGTGCGCCTCGACCACGCCCGGCAGCTTTGAAGCGTGATCGATCATCACGACACACTCACCCCTGGCCTCCGCGCCGGCGACCAGATCCCGGAGACCACGCATGACCGCCGGGTCGTCGAGGTGAGCAGCCATGTCGATGATGCACATGATCGGCGCCGAGTTCTGGTAGCCAAGGTGGTACAGCGCCGCCGCAGGATTGGTCGTGTCCCTGACGGGTTCCTCGCCCGCGACGAGCCCGTCGTACACGCCGCTGAGCACGGTCCAGACCAGAAGACCGCCCTCCTTCATCGCCGCTTCTCGGACGAGATCGAGGGCGTACGCCTCCTCGAAGGTCTGCACGGTGATCAAGGGACGATCCGATCCGATCAGACGTTCCAGACGTTCGAGATCAGACATTTTCTCCATCTTGAACCCCCTGGAAGCCGCCCTATCCGATTCCGCTGGTCAGCCTAGCAACACTGGCGCACACTCAAGCGTACAGAAGTCTGTCCCCGCGATCGGTGCCCCCGCTCCGAGCGCTTCTCAGACCGTCACACCCGGAGACCCGACGATGCACCCGCGACGCCGAGCCATTTGCCTCACCATCGCAGCCCTCGCGGGCTCAGCATCCGCCCAGGTCGATCTACGTGCCGTCCCCCAGCCCGAGCAGTACGATCGCATCCGCTCCTCGCTGGGCGTCCGCTCCCTCCACGTCGAATCGCCGTTCGCAAAGTCCAGCCCGGCGCGCGTCCTCGATCTTGCACCAGGAAAGCCCGCGACCGAAGCCGAGATCGTCACGCTCACGAGCCGGGTCATCGTCAAGGCCGACAACGCGACCATCGCCAACCTCCGCGCCCAGGGACTCGCTGCCACAGGCGCATCCGCCGGGTACACGATCATCGATACACCGAGCGTCCGCGCTGCGACCAGGCTCGCCAACCAACTCGCCGCAAACGATGCAGTCACACACGCAACCGTCGAAGCGCGCCAGACGTTCGGACCACGTACACCCCTCAACGACGAGTTCCTCGATCTCGCATGGCACCTGATTAACACACTACAAGTCGGAAACGACATCAACGCCGAAGCCGCCTGGAGTCTCGGTTACACCGGCGCGGGCGTCAACATCGGCATCATCGACCAAGGTGTCTGGTTCTTACATCCGGATCTCTCCGGGCAACGGAACAACGACGCAGGGCAGTTCGGTACCTCTTCGTTCCACGGCACAGCTGTCGCCGGAGTCGCCTGCGCTATCGGAAACAACGAAGAGGGCGCAGCGGGACTCGCCTACGGCTCAACGCACAGTCAACTTTTCTACAGCCCCCAAGGCGACCCCGCCGTCAACGCCGCGGCGTTCGAGCACCGCAACGACCTGAACGACATCAAAAACAACTCGTGGGGACCAAGCGACACAGGCAACCTCTGGGATATCGCCCAGCTTGAGTACGACGCACTCAAAGACTCCGTCATGACAGGCCGCGACGGCAAGGGCGTCATCCACACCTGGGCCGCTGGCAACGGAGGCACCAACGACCGCGTCGAGTACGACCCGTTCGCCGCAAGCCCCTACACAATCTCAATAGGCTCTATCGGAAACAACGCCCTGCGCTCAAACTACTCCGAGCGGGGCTCATCGCTCTTCGCAGTCACCTACTCCGACGGCAACGGACGCAACATCTTCACCACGACCAACTCAAGCTCCGCCCCCTACACCTCCAACTTCGGGGGCACCAGCTCCGCGTGCCCCCTCGCATCCGGCGCCCTCGCACTCTGTCTCGAAGCCAACCCCAACCTCACCTGGCGCGATGCGCAGCACCTCGTCGTCGACACGGCCAAGCCCGTCGATACCGAAGACAACGACTGGACAACAAACGGCGCGGGCCACGACATCAACCACAACTACGGGTTCGGCCAGCTCGACGCCGCCTTGATGGTCCAGGCCGCAAAGACATGGCAACCGGTCGCGCCACTCGTCGAACTCGACGCGGGGCTCATGGAACCCAACGCCCCGATCCCCGACAACGACCTCGCCGGCATCCAGTTCGACTTCGAAGTCACCAACAACATCATCATCGAGCACGTCGCGCTCGATGTCGTCGCCACCGGCACATACATTGGCGACCTCGTCATCACGCTCACCAGCCCCGACGGGACCGAGTCGCTGCTCCACGTCAACCGGAACTACTCCGCCGACGACATGGACCACACCTTCTACTCCGTCAGACACTGGGACGAGAGCACCGCCGGCACATGGACCGTCTCGATCGCAGACGCCGCCGCACAGGACACCCACACACTCAATAGCCTCTCGCTGCGATTCATGGGCACCGACATCGACTGCCCAGCCGACCAGGACGGCGACTTCCTCCTCACCATCCTCGACCTCGACGCCTGGATAGACAACTACACCAAGGGCGACATCAGAGCCGACATGAACAACAACGGCTCACTCGAACCCGCAGACTTCACCGCGTGGATCGCCGCATTCAATGAAGGATGCGATCTCTAAGCCGGCCTCGACCATCTCAACTCCGGCGAACAACACTTGCTAACGTACACCATGACGAGCAGCGCGAAGCGTGCGCCATCCCGCCTCTCCATCGCAGCAAGCGACATCAAGCTCGCACATTCCGTCTTCGCGCTCCCCTTTGCCATCCTCGGCGCAGCGCTCGCCGCGGATTTCTCCGCCCCCGTCGGCACGCTCGCGCTCCAGCTCGTGCTGATCATCGCGTGCATGGTCGCCGCCCGGACGTGGGCGATGCTCATCAACCGACTCGCCGACCACAAGCTCGACGCCGACAACCCGCGCACCGCAAAGCGCGCCATCGCCAGCGGCCGACTCACCTACCGGGACGGCTGGCTCATCGCGCTGGGCTCAGCGCTCGTCTTCTGCGTCCTCGCGATGCTCTTCTGGCCCCTGCTCGGCAACCCCTGGCCAACCTACCTCTGCATCCCCGTGCTCGGGTTCATCGCGCTCTACAGCTACACCAAACGCTTCACTGCGCTGTGCCACTTCTTTCTCGGCGCAGCGCTCGCGCTCAGCCCCGTCGCCGCGGTCATCGCGATCGACCCCGCCTACCTCACACAGACTCCCGCGGTCTGGTGCATCGCCGGGTTTGTGCTGCTCTGGGTCGCCGGCTTCGACATCATCTACGCGCTGCAGGATCTCGAGTACGACCAATCCGTCGGTCTCCACTCCGTGCCGGCCAAACTCGGCTGGAGCAACGCGATCTGGGTCAGCCGCGCGATGCACCTGGCCGCCTTCGTCTCACGCGCCCTCGCGTGGCACAACGAACCAAGGCTGACTTACGTCTTCCTTTTCGGCGGGCTCGCCCCC
>WUAK01000143.1 GCA_009827205.1 Phycisphaeraceae bacterium
ACTCAAGGCCAGATCTCGTGATCTCGGGCATGAACGCGGGCGCGAACTGCGGGGTCAACGTGATCTATTCGGGCACCGTTGCCGCGGCGATCGAAGCCGCGTTCCTCGGCCCGCCCTCGATCGCGGTCAGCATGCACCTGGGTCGGGGCAAGCCGCTCTTTGCCGCCGGCGCGATGCACGCGAGAAGGGCCCTGGACAAGATCCTCACCGCGGGGCCTCTCGATCCGCATGAGTGCCTGAGCATCAACATCCCTCGATGCGAAGAAATGCTGCCCGACACCCCGGAAGGGCGTGAACAGATGCGGATGGCTCGCGCCGGAACCGGGTCGCCCGGTCAGCCTGTCAGCGTGCAGGCCTACGAGCACGGCCCGGACGTCAACGACGAGCACGACCCACTCGCGGAGATGCCCATCAGCGTCTGCCCGATGAACACGCACGGGCTCATCGACCGCTTCGAGAAAAGGCAGAGCCCGTCGGGTCAGTCGTACTACTGGTCCGCAGCGGGGGGGCTCGACTTCCACGACACCGAGCCCGGCACAGACGTCGACCTGCTCTTTCGAAGGCACATCACCGTTACGCCGCTGTCGTTCGACCTGACCGAGCGCAACAGCATGCGCGGGTGGCAGGAGAGGCTCCGCTAAACTGGTTCGTCACTATCTCCCTAGACAAAGGCAGCCGCGCCGTGTCCGCCGCAGCCGCCGGGAGGGAGAAGAGAATGTCGTGAGGCTCGGTCTTAACCGAGCAGGTCGGCTGTGTTCTCGAGCATGGCCGGGAATTCCTCGCGGACCTCCTCGAGCTTCTCCTGCGTCAGCCCGAGCTTCTCGAACGCGGCCTTGTCGATGTCCGTGTTCTCGAGGTCGAGGCGGAAGCCGCAGCCGTGGTCGGCAGCGATCCGCTCGGCGACGTGCACGAGGTACACCAGCGTTCGGTGCTCCTCGGGCGCCTCAGATGGGCAGTGGTGGAACTTGGTCACACTGATGAGCGTCTTGGGGAACTTCCAGCGCTCACAGAGTGCGGAGCCAAAGTCCTGGTGGGTCACACCGAAGACCTCGGTTTCCTTCTCGAGCATGTTGCCGGTGGGGACGCCGTCCTCGCCTGGCTTCACAGCATCAAGAATGTCGATCAGCTTGTTGCGGTCGTACTGCATCTCGACCATCATCCCGATGTCGTGGATGAGGCCAGCAAGGAACGCCTCGTCGGTCAGGCCGAACCCAAGCTTCTCAGCGAGCAGCTTGGTCGCAGATGCGGTCCCGATCGAGTGGTCCCAGAGATCACGTGCCGCGAAGTAGGGTGTGATCTGACCACCCCTAAAGAGCTTGGCAAGGCTCGCCGCGATGGCAATGTTCTTGACGGCGTTGAGCCCGAGCATGACGATCGCGCGGTTGATCGCGGCGATCTGACCGGGAAGGCCGTAGAACGAACTGTTGACCACTTTCAACACCCGCGAGCAGAGCGCGGGGTCGATCGAGATCAGCTTGTGCAGGTCCTGAGCGGTGGAGGTTGGGTCCTCGACCAGCTCGATGATCTTGAGCGTGATCTCAGGCAGCGTCGCGATGTGATTGATCTCGCTGATCGCTTCTTTGAGGATCTGCTCTTGCTGAACGTCAGTAGCCATGCCCGTCGCTCCTTCAGTCGGGTGTCCGGATCAGTCATCGGATCACAGGAGTGCTGACTTTCGGACCAGACCAAGAATCCGCGCAGGCGTTACCGTTTGTCAGAGGCGTCCGGTAATCAGCCCTCAACGAAGTGCTTGCGGAGCAGCGCCGGATCGGCGAGATTGACGTCAGCCAGCTCCGCCGCGATTCTGGGTCCCGTGGACCCATCCCCGAACGGGTGTGTGATCGAAGCTCGCTGAATCTGAAAAGCCTGACCGATCGCGTCGGCGATCGCACCGGCATTCTCACCCGCGGCGTCGACAACATTCGACCCCCGCTCTCGGCCCGACTGCCTGGGCCCGATGTTCACCACCGGCAGCCCGAGTGCACCCGCCTCGATCAGACCCGCTGAGCTGTTGCCTACGAGCAAGCCGTCATTCGAAGCGAGCCTCTTGAGTAGCGGCACAAACTCTGCTCTGGGCAGATGGTCACGAACCGTCACGTGCGCGTGCACGTCGTGCGACTCGATCGCGCGCACGATGCCAACCCTGCCCGGGTCGAGGTTGGGCATCAGGCACAGTGTTGTGCGATCGCCGATCGCTTCGAGCGTCGCGCTCGCGACAGCTTCCTCCTGCTCATCGGGCCTGCCGATCGGATGCATCAGGAGGAGGACCTTCGGGTCACCGATCTCCTGCGCCCGCTCGTCGCCCATCGCGTCGAACCCGCCCAGCCCGTCGATCGCGGGCGAGCCCACGACATGGACTCTGCTGGCAGGTTCGCCCATGAGTCTGATTCGACTCGCGCTCGTTTCGGTCGCCGGGAAGTGGATGTGCGCGAGCTTGGTGATCGCGTGCCGCATAGCTTCGTCGGCGACACCCTCGGCGAGATCCCCGCCGTGGATGTGCGCAAGCGGGATGCCCCCGATGCTCGCTGCACTCGCAGCCGCGAACGCCTCGATCCGATCGCCCAGAACGACAACGACATCCGGGCGCAAACGCTCGAAGCTGCGTGCAAAGCGAGAGATGCCCTTGCCCGTGCTCTCGACGTCGTGCCATCGACCGATGCGCCCGACGGTCTGCATCGGGACCGAGTCGATGACATCGAACTCCTGCTTGATCTCGTAGTACGTCTTGGCCGGCTGGACGAGGTGCGAGCCCGCAGCGATCACCATGAGCTCCAGATCATCGCGGTCGCGCACCGCGTGCATGACCGGGCGGAGCAGCCCAAATTCGGCGCGCGTGCCCGTCACGATCGCGATCCGGCGCTTCGTCTCGCCGCCGGCCCGCGGCTTTTCTCGCTCGTTGCCA
Source organism: Phycisphaeraceae bacterium (assembly GCA_009827205.1). Lineage (GTDB taxonomy): Bacteria > Planctomycetota > Phycisphaerae > Phycisphaerales > UBA1924. The sequence continues at coordinate 2,903 of WUAK01000143.1, forward strand.
GCCCACCCCGGACCGATCATGCCAGATCCTCTTCACACAGCGGCACGTCCGCTTCAACATCCCGAGCAACCCTATACCCGATGATCTCATCCAACCGGAACGGCGCGAGCCCGGTGCCCGGGCGCTTGATCGTCAGCATCTTGCGCGCAACGACATCACCTGCGCGCAGTTCCTGTGCAGTCACGATCGACTGACGCGAAACCTCCCGCACATCGCGCTCGCAATCGAGGACTTGCTTCTCACCACTAGCAGGAGGATCGATGCACACTCCGGCCTTGGCAGTCGCGACGTACCCCGCCATCGCGAAGGGCTCAAGCGATGCTGCGTGATCTGGCCCCGCCGCGGTACGGTTGTACGAAATGTGTTTCTCGAACATGCACGCCCCCGCGTGCATCGCGATCGAAGCGGTGTCGATGTCTGCTGTGTGGTCGCTGTAACCGGTCGGCAAACCCGTCGCATGCGCGATCGCGCTGATGCCGCCGAGTGCGGCTTCCGGTGCAGGATACGAGCTGACGCACTGCAGGAACGCGAGGCGATCTTTGTTACCTTGAAGCCAGTCCGCCGCCCGCGTGACCTCATCAAGCTCACTCGCACCGGTACTCACGATGAGCGGCTTGCCTGTCGCCGCCATCGCCTCAAGCAATGGCTTGTTGATGATGTCCGGGCTCGCGCTCTTGTACGCGTCCCAATCGAGCCGCTGTGCGACCTCGACCAGTTCGACGCTGAACACGGTCACGATCGCGTGGATGCCTCGCTTGTGCGCACGATCGACGACCTGCACCATCTCCTCGATCGAGAGCTCGAGCCTTCGGAGCATAGCAAGCGGGTCCGTCTCGCCCGCGTTCTTCTGGTACACCGCGAGCTTTGCAGCGCTGCTCATGAGCCGGTCGGTCTCGAAGAGCTGGAGCTTGACCGCGTCCGCGCCGGTGTCGGCTGCCGCGTCGGTTAGTTCGAGTGCGCGGGACACCTCGCCGTCGTGGTTGACGCCGATCTCCGCGATCACATAGGGAGGGTGCCCGGGGCCGATCTCTTGCTCACCGATGCGCACTGATACCCCCACCAAGGAGAATCTCTGCGCGCACAAGGTCGGCTTCTTCGTCGATGTCAATAACGGTGCCCGATGGGCTGACGATCCCACGCCTGTCCTTGCCGAAGAAGGCGTGGGGCCCTTCCTGCACATCCGCGATCTCGAGCATGAGCGATCGTCTAGTCAGAGCGATCGCGCCCCCGTCGGGCAGGTACGCAGCTGGCAGATCCTGTCTGCGGAACACGCCGTGGTTCAGGACATCGCCTTCCCACGGTGAGAGCGTGCCAGACTCGTCGTCGAGTCTGACCATCCACCACGGGTGGTGCTTGCAGACTTGCTCGTAGCTCTGTACTGAGTCGCAGCCCGAGTCACGCAAGAGCTGCAGCGCGCGCTCCGAGAGATCGGCAGGCCTGACCGGCACGTTGGCGTACAGGATCAACGCGGGCAAGAGCGGGTCGGTAGACCACGGGTGCGAGTCCGCGATTGATTCCATCGCGTGCCGTGCCGCGTCATCAACAGTCGCCGTGTCGCCAGCCAGTTCATCGGGTCTGTCAACGACATGAACGCCCATGCTGTGCGCCAACGACTTGAGTTCGTCCGAATCGGTTGATACGACGACGAGACCAATACCGGGGGTCTGCTGTGCGTGCTCGATGGTCCACACGGCGCATGGTTTGCCCGCGATGCTGCGCGTGTTCTTGCCCGGAACGCCCTTGCTCCCGGCGCGTCCGAGCACGATCGCGACCGCCCCGCCGGCCATCAGGCTGAACTCACTGCTTGTGTGTCTTTGTGCTCGACGATACCCGCGGCTGGCTGCTCGGCGATGCTCGCAAGGCGCCTCTGCCAGCACGACTCGATGCCGTCGCGAGCATGATCGCCGTCCACGGTTGATCGGTCGGGCTTGATCGTGAGCAGCGTTACCCGCTGGACGCGTGCCGCGAGCTTTGGCAATTCGAAGGGCTCGATCCGCTCGCCCGCCACGGCATCCGGGAGCGGATCGATCACCGCTGCGCCGGTCGCCATCGTCCAGCGGTCGTACAATGGCTCGATCTCCTCGTACACCGCGTCGCGCCGCGTCAGTCGCGTGACAACCCAGGGGCTGTGCACGTCATCGAGTCTCGGCTTGTCGTTGCGCTGATCGATCAGCTGCGCCAGCGCCGCGTGCGCGTCGGCGAAACCCTGGCGGCCGGTCAGCAGCTCACACGTCGAGGGTGCATCGGAGACATAGTCGAAGCTGATCGTGTCTACACCCAGCTCCGGAAGTTCGAGCAAGCGGTCCTGGTGCACAAGCCCGGCGGTTCTGACGTGCAGTGCCGTCACGCCAGCGCCCTTGGCGGCACCGATGATCCGCAGCACGCCCGGGTGCTCGAGCACCTCGGCGAGATCCTGTGACGTACGCTCGGCGCTCAGCGTGATCGCGACATCCTCGCGCAGCTCAATAGCCTGCCTGATGCACGAGATCGCGAGATCCTCGCCCATCATGGAGCCGTCGATGCCAACGAGCTGGAGCTCAAGATGCTCTGGTCCCGTGGGCGTTTCCGTGGACTGGGCGAGGGTGCGTGCGATTTCAAGTGAGTTTGCTTCTCGGATGGACTTGCTATCGAACGCGCTTGCGATCATCGTGCGCCGACTCGCGGAGTCGAGCGTGACACGCCTACCAAGATCACGGACCTCGGGCTCGACGAGTATGCACCCGGTTCCCGCGATCGGGTCGCTTGATGGCTGCACCGGGAGGTAGCCGAGCAACGCGCCGATCGAGGCGAACGAGCCCGCTTCAACCTTTTTCTCGCAGATCGATTCGACGACACTGCGCGCAAGCAGGCAAGGGCCGAGCCCGACCGCCGCCTGGCTGAACACGAGCTTGTGCGTCCGTGGGAAATTCTTGAACCGCGTCGCGGCCTCGTCGCAGAGCGCCGGATCGATGAGCGACCAGTCGGCCCCAACAAGCAGAGCCGCGTCCGCGCCGGTTTCATCGAGCGCTTCGAGCGTGGCGTCCGGGTAGAACACCTCGTCATACGCGGTCCAGCCCGCGACTCCTCCTCGCCAGGATCGCGGCGAGAACGCGCGAGCTCCCGCGATTGCCCTCTGTCGCTCTCGCATCGCGTCCACGTCTGACTCGATGAACCGGACCTTGAGTTTGCCGATCGCTCCGCCGCTCGGGTCCATACCCGCAGCTCTTGCGGTATCGCCAACATTCTGCGTCACGATCGCCGCGCCCTCGATCTCGTCCGTGCTCGCAAGCCTTTCGAGTGTGAGACGCAGTGCGGACGTATCACCGATGACGGGCGTCGATAGATCCCTCGGTACACCGAGGTCGGACCGCCACGGATCGGCCGGGATGACCGCCCACACGCGCTGCTTGGCCAGCTGCTCTTCTTCGTCTTCACGCACAGCGGGGTCTTCGCGTGTGATCTTTGGCGCTTTGCCCTCGTGCGCCCGGATGGCGCTGTCCATCATCTCGCCCAGAAGATCCGCCGCGTCGCCGAGCCACCTGGCGTTCTCCGCGTCGCGCCGGATCTGTGCTTTCTGCTGGTCGAGTGCCGACTGGTCAGCGAGGTGTATCTTGCGATCCGCCTTGGCGCGCTTGAGCGTGCCCGTCTGGTTGAGGTCCTGCACGATGGTGTACGCGGGTTCGAGCTTCACGATCTCGTCGCGGTAGCCGTAGACCTTTTTGATGAGCGTGTTCACGAGCGCCTGATCGTCGTGCTTGGAAGCCATCTCTTCGAGCGCCGTCTTCGTCTTCTGGCATATTTCAGCAACCTTCCAGACATCACCCCGCACCTCACGAAGAGTCTTCTTCGCTCGCTCAAACGCCTTGGCGTTCTTTGTGACGACGGCTTCGGGAAGATCGAGATCAGGGCTGTCCTTGTGGAACTCGAGCACCTCGTCGAGCGGCATGACGCGTGTGCCCTGCTTCTCGACGCCGCCCTCGGTCGCGTCGATGACAGTCTGTCCCCACTGCGCGCTCTCAGCGAAGTCGCGCTCGAACTGGAGCAGATACGTGTGCATCTGCTCGTCTGTGTACACGCCGCGTCCCAGATGGTCACGCGCCGGGATCAGCCTGCTGCGCATACGGGCGATGCGCTCCCACTCGAGAGACTCGATCGTACAGAACTGGTTGAGCTCACCCGCCCATACGTCGTGGATCGCTGCGCCCGAGGCGTAGTACTGCCCATCGGTGAACGCGAGGTCTTGGCCGATCAGCACGACCGGGTCGCAGCCGAGGTGACGCGCCAGGTAGTACGCAAGGTGCGCGACAGTCGCGCCGGGCTTGATCGGGCCTCGGTTGTCGTCGTGCTCGCCGAGCAGCTTCGAGAGGCACGTGTCTTTCGGGCTGCGCAGTGCACCGGGCCAGGCGTCGAGAATCGCGGGGTTGCCCTTGGCCTCGGCGACGAGCGTTACACCTTCAACA
>WUAK01000144.1 GCA_009827205.1 Phycisphaeraceae bacterium
CAGCCTTTGCCAAATTGATACGAAGATTGGGTGAGTCTGATTCAGGGACAAGTCTGAGCAAGTTAGATGCTCGGTCTGACCAGTATTTACGTTCGCTCTCAGACTGCGCGCTGTCGAGCAGATCTACATACAAATTAGCAAGTTTCTGGGCTACCTCTACACGCTCGGTTCCAGACGTATTGTCCAGTCTAACTACAAGGTGCTCTGCGAGTAAATCTTCTAAGGAATGCTTGACTAGAAACTGTTCGAGTGACTCATTGGGCTCTTGTGCACATGTAGTGCCGGCGTAAGTGAGGCCGCAGATCAAAAGTGACAAGATGAATTTACTCAGGTGTGACATAGGTCAGTTTTTCGTAGCCTGCATCGTGGCATGCCTGCAACGCAGCTGCAGCAGCCCATACCGGAGCAGCGTCGTCAACACGTAAGAATACACCCGCCTCTTTCGGCAGCTGATTTAATAGCTCGCGTAGATCCTCCTGTGACACGAGCTGTTGTCCCCCAACTTTATAAACAACGCTACCGCCCTGAGCTAGTACTTCAACAAGCTGGGGCTGCAGGTCCGAGGCAGATTCTTCACTCTGCTGCCTAAGTGCAGCCGACAGTTCGTCCTCAGGAATCGCCAGTGTTGTGGAAACGATGAAGTAAACTAATAACAAGAAGAAGACGTCAATCATGCCAACAAGTGGCAACCTGACTGGCTTTCTCTTGGAAAGTGTACCGGCAGTAAACCTCATCGGGCCCCCCAATCTGCCGGAGTGGTTGCAATCCGGTACGCACGAACTCCGGATTCGGAGAGCAACGCACATAGTTTGTTTAGGTGCAGCGCGGGCCCCGCCCTGTCTGGTCGGATTAAGACCTCCATGTTTGGGTCACCATGCAGTATTTCTGTGCTGACCATCGCGATGAATGAATCCATCGAGAGCTCTTCGCCTTCAAGTCTAATACTGCCGTTTGCGAGGAGGTCGACGACGATATCCCCAGAGTTGTCCTGGTCTTCTAGCTTTTGGCCCTCTTGCCTAGGTAGTTCCAGAGGGGTTCTGATTGACTGCGAGAATTGGGAAGTCACGAGGAAGAAGATGATGAGCAACATGACCACATCGATCATGGGCGTCATATCAAACCCGGAATCTACGTGACTCTCGTCTTTCATGCTTTAGGTGTATTCGATGCGATTGTTGCCGATCGTCGGGCAGGTTGCTGAGGCGTTGAAGCAGTTGCCTTCTGGGCGTTGGACTGATGACTCTCGACAAGACCCAGCAACTCCTCGGTCATCTCCCCGACCTCGTTTGTGATCGAATCGATCCTATTGCGAAAGAATACAAGGCATGCCGAAACGGGGATGGCAACAACAAGCCCGAGAACGGTAGTGATAAGGGCAACCGCGATACTGCTAGCAAGCTCGTCTGGCTTTGCAAATCCACCGGTGGAGGTACCGAGCGTATTGAATGCACCGACCATACCGAGGACGGTACCCAGCAGGCCAAGCATCGGAGAGACCGTCGCGATGAGCGCAAGACCCTCTGTCGATCTGTACAGCCTTGCTACCTGTGCTTTGCCCGATTCTTCTAGTGCGCCACGAAACTCAAGCAGCCCAAATGGTGAACGGGCACAACGAGTCAGTGCAGAGCCAAGCACTCGGGTCAGGAAGGAGTCATTACTGTCTGAATCACAGAATGCGCGTGCGTTGTCGAGTTCGCGTTTCGATAAGAGGTCCTTGAGTCGATCAAATTGCTCCGATGGGGCGAGTATCGTAAGACGCAGCTGCAACGAGTGCATGATCACGAGCGCGACTGCTGCAAACGAGATCATGATGATGAGTAATCCAATTGGCCCACCTGACGCGATATGCCCCAGGATTGACTTCCCGCCGGTATCGGTGTCTTGTGCGAGCCAGACTGAGAGATTGAAGATTTCTGTTGTACTCATACACCCTCCTGATCAGGTCGGCCTTCCTGAGGGTCAACCTGGTCACCTTGCATCAATTGCTTCATGCCGGGAATATCGCCCGCATCGTGTCTGTCATAATCCTGTTTGAAGGTCCTGGCAACCATGAGTGCAGCATCACGCCGTCCCATTGATTCAAGTTGCAGCGCCGCGCGGCTCAAGCATACTCCAGCTAAGTAGGGCTGCGAATCGTCATATATCGCTGGGACATACATCAATTGCACGATCCCGAGTCTCGAAGAACGGTCGTCTTGTTCTAAAAGCAGCGAATGTCCAACTGCGGCATGAATCCATGCGCGCTGCCAATCGGGTATATCTTGATCAAGCCGTGTAAAAAGTTGGTTTCTAGACTCCTCGCGTTCTTCGCTTGATCCAACTCGCGATACCACCATCTCAAAGATAAGCCGTACACCTTCGTCTGTAGGTTGAAAGTTTGGTACAGGGGCTCTGCCACTAATCTCGTGTATAGCCGCTGTCGCGTAGAGCTGCGCTAGCTGGTATGTTCTCTTATCTCCTTGCCAAGCTGTGAACTCATCCATTGATATGTCCGCCACCATGGCTGACAACCCTGCTTGACTTCCCCAGATAGGTGGCAGATCTACACAAAGCCTGAGTTTGCTATCAAAGCCTTCAGACATCTCGCCTTCTGTATCATTCAGTACGACATAGAGAAACGGCTCGACCGAGAGAGCGAGTGCTCCTCTGGCAATTCTGCACTCAAGCAATCCTTCTGCTACAGCAGCAGCAGTAGGACCCACACCTCGCCCCACCTCCTGGAATGCGGATTCAAGAGAGGGTTCAGCAGCGACTCGATCCCCTCGTTCCAGTCGGTTTAACCCTCTCCATGCGGTTTCGGCAATTGGCAAATACGCAGCCGTTACGCCATGGGCTGCCCCTTGAACTTCTGCAACTTCATGCCACCCGAGTATCGACTCACGGTTATTCGCAACTACCCGGAGCGATTGTTCCGAGACTTGCACACTTTCCGCCTCGATAATCCCGCCGCTTCGTAGCACCACCGTGCCAGGCTCGGCATGTAAAGCGACCGTGTACATTAAGAGCAGTATTGCAAATACAAGCTTCAAGGCGTAGTCCTTGAGATATGTGTGTAAGTGCCGCCAGTTTCAGATGCAATACGTCTCATAACTGGCTCGGCTGATCGAGTCATAAAGGTGATGCAATGCACTGGTACTGGCCTGTCCTGGTTGCGCCGGATGATAATGTCAGGAACACCATCATCAAACTCTCCGTCGGTCATGAAGTAAATTGCGTCTGGTCGAGGGCGTATGTCGTATACCATTTCGAATGCTGGTAGCGGCTTGGTTGAACCAAGAGCCGATATCTTTGCAATCTCGCCCCGAGCCCATCTCTTTCCGACACCACTCGCATCTGTCCAGCGGCGTTTACCACCCAGCGCTTCGGCAGTATCGGAGTACGAAACTACGAAGAACGAGACATGATCCGGCATCGCACTGATTGATTCGGTTAGCTCCGATTGCATTGCCTGCATCCGACCTTCACGGTCCATAGAACCCGAGACATCGATAATGTAAGCAAAGCGGTTACCCCGAGCCTCGATGCCAAAGAAGCTCGCTGAGCCTGTTCCAGCTCCGCCCACACTGGCTCCATCGATTGAGGAGGAGAGATCACCCCCGCCAACTGAGATATCGGCATCCAGATTAGAATCGAGCTGAGTCAAGTCGGAAAGGGACGAGTCGAGCAGAGGATCCGATACTTCAGGTTGAACCTGCTCTAGCAGCTCCTGAGAATTAGGTTCTTCGACAGACAATTCTTCGGTCTGGAAAGCATCAAGCTCGCTCTGGTTCATGACCGCGAATTCAACCGCGGGCCCGGCAGGCTGAGAGTCTCCGCCGCCACCTTTGGTGACGATCAGAGCCGCGATAACAAACAGCACGATATGGATAGCAAACGAGATGAGCATCCCGGCGATTGAGGCGCGAAAGAACCACTTGCGGATCTGCTCACCCAAAGTCGGGGCTCCGTTGATCTCGCTCTGAATGACAGATGCACTGGCTTCTTGTGTCGTCGGTTCAGCCATTGACTGGGTATCGGCTCTCGGGCGGTGTTTGCCGTTAGGCCACTCTCTCTCATTGTGAGACGGCCATCCGCCTAATGGGTTCCCTACAGACCGGCCGTCCAGCCCGCTTGGCCCATGTTTCCATCGTACCATACGCCATGCCAGAGGAGATACCCGGGTCTATGCTCGTCAGAGACCCCACGGACACCCGAGAATGACCAAAGATACCCCCACTCGCATCCTTCTCAAACTCAGCGGAGAGGCATTTTGCGGTCCCGCCGGGTTCGGCATCGACACCACGCGCCTGGCCCTCATTGCTGGTGAGATCAAGCAAGCAGCGGACCTCGGGGCTCAGCTCGCTGTTGTCGTGGGTGGAGGGAACATCATCCGCGGGGCCGAGCTTGCCGACCAGGGCGACATCGAGCAGGGCACGGCCGATTACATGGGCATGCTCGGTACAGTCATGAACGGCATGGCACTGCGTGAGAAGCTCGTCTCGGTCGGGGTCGATTCCAGAGTATTGTCAGCCCTTGAGATCAAGTCCGTCGCCGAGCCCTTCATTAAGAATCGCGCGATCCGGCACCTCGAAAAGGGCCGAGTCGTCGTACTCGTGGCAGGCACGGGCAACCCATTTTTCACAACCGACACCTGCGCCGCACTCAGGGCGACTGAACTCGGTTGCACGCAGTTGCTCAAAGCCACGAAAGTTGATGGCGTCTACACAGCCGACCCCAAAACCAATCCAGAAGCTACGCGGTACGAGAGTCTCTCATTCGACGAGGCGCTCGCAAAGGGGTTGGCGGTCATGGACGTCACGGCGTTTGCCATGTGCCGAGAAAGAAACATACCTATTCGAGTCTTCCAGTTCGACGTCCCCGGCAATATCGCAAGGGTTGTCTCAGGCGACTCAATCGGAACGCTGGTCACAAACGAATGACCGACTGACATTCAAGGGAGCAAGCCATGAACGACCCTGACACCATACTGCTCACCTGCGAAGAGAGCATGACCAAAGCAATAGATTACCTCGATCACGAGTTCCAGGGACTCCGCGGCGGGCGTGCATCAACCGCGCTGGTCGAATACATCAAGGTTGACTACTACGGTGCCCCCACCGATATGAAGAGCCTAGCGGCTATCAGCACACCCGAGCCGACTCAGATCCTGATCAAGCCATTTGATGCGGGTGCTGTGAAGGAGATCGCCAAAGCAATCGAGGCATCTGATCTTGGTCTCAATCCACAAGTTGACGCCAAACAGATCAGGCTCAACGTCCCGCCGCTCTCGACCGATCGACGTAAGCAACTCGTCGCCAAGGCCAAGAAGATGGCCGAGGACGCGAAGGTCGTGATCCGCAACGCTCGCCGAGACGCCAACAAGCATGCCGACGCGCTCGGTAAAGGTGATGGGCACATATCTGAAGATGAAGTGTCGACTCTCAAGGACGAGATTCAGGATCTTCTGAAGAAGTATGAGTCCCAGGTTGAATCCAGGATCGACGACAAGTCCAAGGAAATCATGTCGGTCGACTAATATTGAATTGCCAAATGAACAAAGCGGCCGCCTCTCATGAAGGCGGCCGCTTTTCTATTGAAGTTTCTTCTGTTGGTACCGTTACTTGACAACGATGATCGCAGGATCAATCAGCATGACTGGTTGCCCGTTCAGCATGACTGCAGCATCGATCCGCTGCTTCACAACAGGCCAGCCCTGAGGTCCGACGACGCGCTGCAAAACCTGCTCCATTCCCTGAACAGGAGATGCAACCATTCCACCGGTGAATGATTCAATGAGGTCATCGAAGCTCATCGGACCGGGGTAGTCGAGGACGTCGTATCGGTCCATGCCGAGTTCGTCGGCCATCGCCTCGATCGTATCTGTGAGAGTGCCGATGTCGTCGGCCATGTTGAGCTCGATGCCCTTGTCACCCGTGAAGAGCCTGCCCTCGGCGGTCTTCGAGAGATCTATACCCTCACGACCTGCTTCGACCCGACTCGTGAAGAGGTTGTATGTATCGGTCATCATGTCTCGGACAGCTTTCCGCTGGTCACCGTCCCAGGGCTTGCTGCTGCCAAACAGTTCGGCGTGTGGCCCGCGGCCTCTACCAACAACGTTGATGTGGAGTTTGTCGAATACACCCGCGGTAGCAACTTTGCCTCCAACAACACCGATTGAGCCCACGATCGACGAAGGATTGACGAAGATCCTGTCACCCGAGACGGCAATGTAGTAACCGCCCGAAGCAGCCATGTTCCCGACACTCACGTACACGGGCTTCTCTTCTGCCACATCACGAGCAGCGCGATAGATCACCTCGCTCGCAGTGGCTGAGCCGCCCGGCGAGTTGATACGGAGGACGACACCCTTGACGTCGTCATCTTCTTCAAGATCTTTCATGATCCCACGGATCGTCCGGCTACCGACTGAAGATGATCCAAACAAACCGCCTTCTGTTGAGTCGCCGTCCATGATGACGCCATCGATATGTACAACAGCTATTGTTGGACGAACTGGATTGTTCGAGGGATCACGCGAAAGCATGGAGAGCATCGCGAATGGGTTGGAAGGATCGAGCTCCATACCACCGCTGGATTCGACGAGGTCGGTATTCCATCCGATTGATGCACCGAGATCATCCTCAAGCATCTCTTCGAGATGCCCCAGATTGACTGCTGTATCGATCAACCCGAGTTCAACACCTGTTTCTGCGGTGGTGTAGAATGACCGTTGCATAGCTTCATCGAGTTCGCTGTCGGACATCTCATTTCCATCCATCAGGATCGAGCGGATGTTGCCGTACATGCTGTCGAGAAGCTGGGTGATGTTCTCGTCCCATGCTTCACTTGGCTCTGTGCGTGTGTAGGTCTCGTCGGCACCCTTGTACTTGCCGACTTGCTCGAAACTAGCCTCCGCGCCGATCCAGTTGAACATGTCGGCGAGGTAGTACTGCTCCATATAAAGACCGGGCAACGAAACTGGGCTTCCGTGGTGGATAACCGACTCGTCGGCAACAGCGCCCAGCATGAGGCTTGTTGTGTTGTAGCCGTCTGCGACGACGTAGACTTTCTTGCCTGCGTCTTGAGCATCAGCGATCGCGTCGGCGAGTTCCTCAACGTGAGTTGACCCTAGAGCGGCGTCGTCGAGCTTGATCACCACAGCACGCAGGTCATCATCCTCAGCAGCTTTCTTGATACCGCCAACGAGGGCCCTGAGGGTGACTGTCGAATCACCAGAGAGCCAGTCGAAGGGCCCTGGGCGTTCGGCC
>WUAK01000145.1 GCA_009827205.1 Phycisphaeraceae bacterium
ATCCCTTCTGTCACGGCGGGCTCGCCCATCGAATGGCTGATGTGATCTTCTGGGTACAGGAATGCCCAGAGCGACATGGCGTTCGTCAAAGCCTGCCAATCATCCACAGCGATCGGGTCGGTCGCAGGACCAATCGGCCCGCCCCCATTTCCTCCTCCGCCGATCGCTGTTGCCAGTACGCCGACATCCACGGCATCAACTTCCTGATTTCCATCGAGGTCGCCGCCCACTGGCTCGCCGCCTGAGTTCACCTCGTTCATCAGAACCACAACATCCGCCGAATCGGCGTCAGCATCCTGGTCAATGTCGCCCCAGACGAGCCCCTCTGGTGTGATGACGGGGAGCAGACCATCGATCGGTTCTGAGCGGCGGCTTAGTACCTCACCAGTAGCCGCATTGAACCAGTGCGTGCGGTCAACCGGGATGCCCTGCAGGTCGAGCGCCATGCCGGCAACGACTAGGAGTGGCGTGCCGTCGTCAAGGTACGTAAGCGGTGTTTGCACAGCCATCCCGAACCGGTCGCCGTTAGCGCCCCCGACTGAGTAAAGAAGCGTGCCATCTACTCCCGAGTAGACGTACGCCCTACCTAGCGTCCCTTTACCAATACCTGCACGCGGGGCCGTCACGACGAGGTCGGGTGTCCCATCGGCATCAATGTCGGGCAGGACCTCGACGACAAATCCGAAGGCGTCGTTAGGAACACCCGTAGCGAGCTGGTACAAGATTGTTGAGTCCGCTCCGTTGTAGACGGTCACCAATCCTGTGGTCGGGTTTGAGAGATTGACACCGAAGACGCTGTGGATCTCGTCATCCACCCCGTCGTTGTTGACATCCACGAGAGCCGCCTGGGATAGGGCTTCTTGGCATGTGATAAGAAGTACACCGAATACGAGAGAACGAATAGCATGGGACATGCTCACAACATGGCTCCGTGTAAAATGCATGACTTGCGACTATATCTGCTTCCAGAATCTATCATAGTTCTGTATACTTTGATAGTGTGAACTGTCTATTACACATTTTTAGCGCTATTCACAGACACTGAATCCTAACTCCGTGACAATACATAGGCATATCGCTTCATTGCTTTATATATCGTCGCGAGTATGCATAAGCGAGTGTTTTCTTGCAAGACATTTATATAGCGATGACGACTAGTTTTTGAGATCGCTATTCAGCACAGCATTGTGGCGATTGCCGAACCGCAACGACCATAGACAACAATTACAAGGACAACTTGCTGATGATACCACAGCATTGGGTTCGTTAAGCCGACATGATGCCTAGATTCGGGCGAAGCGATTTTGTTTCGGCGAGTTAGATTTTTCGCTAGCTAGTACATTATTCTAGGGCATTAGCTGCCTGGCGAGCCTTGGAAGCAACTCGTAGCGCACTAACAGTCAGTGGTGTATTACCTGGCAATCTGCAATACTTACGTGAATCGGGGCGAGAGGATTTGAACCTCCGACCTTCTCGTCCCGAAATCTCTACTGAACAACGTTCGATTCGGCTCGATGTATAGAACTACACACAATTTACACACCAGCTCAGCCCATTGCAATCCACATCAATCAGATGCATGCCTTGATTTTTATACTGGTATGCGAGCACTGTTTCCGGAGACAATTATGATTTCATAACAGAGCAACGCTTACTGCTCGATCGCAGACTCAATGCAATCAGACATGATCGCATCGAAGTTATTGCTCCGAAAGAACCCCGTCTCCTCAGATGCGGTTCTGAACTTGCTCTGGTCTGGAGCCAATACCGGCCGACCCTCATAGTCTTCACTGAATCTGCTGTCTCGGAATGTAAACGCGTGCATGTCCAAATTCAGCTCGTCCATTATCTCAGCACAGTTAATCTGCTTAACTGTAATCAGATGCCACCACATAAGCTTCCAACCATGCACTATCTGCATCCCACGACCACCAACGTGAACAGACAGGAAGTCTCTCAGATCCATCGCGGATTCGATGTGCTCGATATCGAGTATTACAGGGTTCGCGCTGGTAACCAGGCCTGGCTCGCAGCTTAAGAGTTGACTTTTTTTGAATTCCGAGATCAGTGGAATCGAAACGAAGCTATCCATAACAACGCTGTCAAATGACTGAAGCCAGTGGCTTTCTGGGTGTTCGAGTTCACCCGCCTCGACAAGCTCATTCACCACAAGCCCAGCAACCTTATCGATTTCCTCGGATGTTAGATACTTAGCATTCGTCTTTACTTCTGTGTACAAGACTAAGTCCGAACGCTCATGTCTCAGCTCATCAAACAAGTCTAGAGCCTGTTCATAGCTGCATATCCGGAGTTCCGGATTTGCAATCGCATCAACTTCTGCAGTAGCACACGAACCGCGTTGTAACACAGTAAGCACTTGCAACTCATCCATCGTGAAGTCTCGGGTCAACCATACACGCTCGCCGTCAATAACAACGGCACGATCTGGATACTCGCTATTCAGCTGATTCTCACCAATAAGGCGGTTGAGTTCCCAATCATGAAAGACTGCTAATTGATGATCAGCAGTTAAGATCAGATCGAGCTCGATACCGTCTGCACCGAGCTCGATAGCGTGCCGGAACCCCGCGATCGTGTTCTCCCCCCAGTGTCCCGGAGCGCCACGGTGCCCGATCACCAGCATTCCCTCTGCATTGGGTTCGTTCCCCTGAGCAGACCAGCCTAGAAAAACCACCAGAACAGCAAAGACCTGAAAATGCAACTTGGTGTATATCATGCATAGAAGATACCGACCTAGGATTTGTGACGCCCCCCAGGATCGGTCTGAGATATCTTTAACCGCACACTCACAGAACTTTCATGAACCTAATAGAACTCGCAGCCAATCTGAAGGCAACACGACTTGACAAGGGCATGACTCTTGAGGACGTTGCCTCTCGTGCAGGGCTTACAAGAAGCTGGCTTTCGAAGGTTGAAAACTTTCGCGTGACACCATCCCTGCCCGCATTGGCGAGCATCAGTCAGGCACTCGGAGTCACCCTCTCTGAGCTATTCGAGGGTATCGATGCTCAGCCCGCATTCGTCGTAACTCGCAAGGGAGAAGGCCAAGAGATCAGACGAGATGAAGACATCTCGAATCTCGCGTACGAATCTCTCGCGCACGGCAGACCCTCTCGCAACATGGATCCATTTGTTATTACAGTTCCGAAAGGAACCAAACGCCCCCAACTCTCACATGGTGGAGAGGAGTTTGTTTACATCCTAGATGGGGCGATCGAATTCAGCTTTGCAGACGAGAGAATCAAACTTTCGAAGGGGGACAGTGCTTATCTAAATGGTTCTGTGCCTCACACCGTCAGGTGTACCTCGCCAAAGGCTGCAAAACTACTGACAGTTTACTACGGCATCGGTGAAGAATACGACTCAACGATGAACAAGTAACTAGACGAACTCGACTTCGCTAGCGGCTCGGCGGAGTAGCCCGAGCGTACTGTCAGCGTCCAATCTTCTGGGATTATTTGCAACCCTCACCGGATCGATCGTTTCTGCAAAGTTCGCAAGCAGTTTGCCAGTTGTCTCAAAAGCCCCGAGCGAAGGCTCGAGCCCGAGACTGCCCAACAAACCCTTGAAATAGCAGGTAACATCGTCTGCGTGAATCCCAAGATAACTGCAAGCCTCGTCTACCCGAGATGTTACCCATTCTGGTCCACGCTCATCGAGGCAATCTGATGAAGTGACACCCGCGTTCCAACGCGAGATCTCACCGATTGTGAGCGCTACCGCGTGACCGTGCGCAATTCCATAGTGCTGCGTGAGTTGATAGGAAAGAGCGTGCGCTGCTGTTGTTTTGCTGATATTTATGGCGTGACCTGCTAGATGCGCTCCCACCAACATCATCCGGCGCGATGTGGAATCAGCCTCAACAACGCTCGGAATAAGATGCTCGGCGATCAATCCCAGCGCCAATCTGGCATACTCAAGGGATCTCTCAGTTGAGCTCACCGCCCACATAGACTCTATCGCCTGGCAGAGAGCATCCAGCCCGCTGCAAGCAGCGATTGTCGCCGGCATCACAGTGTGGAACCGCTCATCAAGCACCACAGCAAATGGCTTGAGTTCAGGATGGGCAACTGACACTTTCTTTCCGTCTACATAGATCGCCGCAAAGTGTGTGGCTTCGCTCCCAGTACCAGAAGTCGTCGGCACAGCAATCAACGGGACTGGTTGCGCGTTCTCAAGCCCAACGCCGCGAGAGAGGTTTGGGATCAATGGCGGTTGTGCACAAGAGAGAGCCACGACCTTGGCCACATCACACGCGGAGCCACCTCCAATTGCTACAACACCATCACAGCCGCCACTCGCAGCCTCTAGTGCTGCCTGGGCGGCATCATCACTTGTTGGATTTGGAGTAAACCTGTCGAAGAAGACCGGTGAGAATCCAGCCAACAGGCTGACCAGTGCTCCCTCAAGTTCGGCTGCACGCAGAGCGCCGGTGTCAACGACGACCATCGGCTTCTTTATGCACGCTCGCCCGAGAAGCCGGGGTAGCTGGTACAAATCGCACGCGAGAGACTGACCGCCGTGCTCCAGAATCTCGCCGCTTCCCTCAGCAATCGAGCGTAGTAGCGATTCCTTGTATGTACTCGCTACAGAGTCCATCAGCCTGCTGCTCCGGCAAGACTCAACCCAAGGTGTGGCAGCAGTTCATCGAGACTGTTAACAGCGATAACACCTTCGTAATTTTGGTATTCATCTTTGGTGCGCTGGCAAAGAATAGCAGCGACGAGGCCGCACCCCGCGTTCAGCCCCTGTTCGATATCGCTAACGCTGTCGCCGACCTTGCAGACCGTTGATGAATCTGATACTCCAACCCTGTCCATCAGGACCTCGATCATGTCAGGGGCGGGTCGGCCGTTCTCGACCTCATCGCTCGCAACACTCGCATCAAGCATCCCGTCCCATCCAAGACGATCAACAATCGTGTCGAGAGTCAGGCGATCGAAGCCAGTATCGATAGCAACCTTGATCCCCTCTTCACGCAATAACCGAAAAACCCGTGAGGTACCAGGCACCTCGGCAACTCCCGACCCGGTCTTGTAGTGATCCACGACGATCTGCTGAAAGCGTGTGTGGACCTCGTCTGATCGTGATCTCAAAGAGTCATCCCGTGAGAACTTATCGAGCAACGACCGGATTGCAAGCGGCTTTGGCATCCCCATCACCGGATCGACCGCCTCAAGCGTGATGTCGCATCCGAAATCCGCGAGAGCCTTCTGCACCGAAGAAGCGACGGCGTTGTCCTCGTCCCTGACCGTTGTCCCAGCCATGTCGAACACAACCATGCTGCACCAGCGTTCCATGGGCGAAACCTCCTTTAACACGGGCAAGCTAGAGCAATGTTTCTTCTGAGTCAACACGCTGGTTGATGAAGAAAGCGTGAGTTAAGTGAGTCTGGCCATGACTCGGCCGCACACAAAGTCGATCAGGGAAACGAGCACGATGATCATGATCATCATCGTCGCGACCTCCTGAAACTGGTACGACTTGAGCTTCGCATCAATGAGGAAGCCAATCCCGCCCGCACCCACGAGGCCCAGCACTGAGGCCGACCGTACATTGCTCTCGAACCGAAGAAGGCTCTGGCTCACCATGTACGGGAGTACCTGCGGCACAACGGCGTACGAAACCACGTGCATAGCGGGCGCGCCGGTCGCACTGACACCCTCGATCTCGCCGCGGCGAACCGTCTCGAGCGCGTCCGCAAAGACCTTCCCAAGGACCCCGAACGTGTGCACAGAAAGCGCAAGCACACCCGCAAACGGCCCGAGACCAATGATCGCAACAAAGATCAATGCAAGCACGAACTCGTTGAACCCACGGCACGCATCGAATCCGCGACGAGTGAAGAAGACACCGATTCTGCGCAATGCACGCCTTATCGAGCTATCCCCCGAAGATAGAATCGCCAACGCTCGCTCCGATCCAAGCAATGCCACTATCGCCGCGCAGAGCACCGCTAGAGCGGTCCCCCAAAGAGCGATGGCAACAGTCTCCAGAATCGCGTCCAAGTACAACCGCAGTGATTTCGGGTCCGTCTCGGGCGGGAAAAACCCACCCTTTCGATCACTTGCCAACCGTTCAGCAATCTGCCCCACGCGAATATCCCACTCGGCAAGCGAGATATCCGACCTCAGCCGTTCGGCTTCGACATCTACCTGCTGTGCAAAGTTGTCCGGCTTCTGATCTCCACGCTTGAGCCCAAGCACCGACATGACGCTGCGCTCTGCATCTTGCTGCAAACCCAATGAGGCGGTCGACTCGGCCTGCCTCAACAGATCAGCTCGCTCGGCATCACTCAGCTGCCGACCAAATACGTACTCAACCGCGCGACCGCGGTTTTCGACCAGAAGACCCGGATTGAGTTCGCTCTTATTGGCAGACCACGACATTGCTGCTACGAGCAGCATCGGGATCACCAGCTTTCGCGACGATACAGCAGCTGCCACGGCCGCGACTACGGCAGCCACACTCAGGGCGATCAGCGCATTCCATCCCACCAAACCGCTGAGCACAACAACAGTCCCGCAAAGAACAATCAGCGGTATCGCCCACACCCAGACCGGTTTGGCCGCAGGATCGGCTCGATCATCCGCCATCACGTTCGAGCACCTCACGTCGTTGTTCGAGCAGCCTGATGATGTCATACTCCGCATCTTCTGCGGGTACGAATCCACCTCTGGCCATTTTCTTCAGCGCTTCCTCATTCTCGTTGAACGAGATCATGGATTCTCGCATGGCCAGCTTGAACGACTCCGGGAGATCATCACGAACAGCGATAACCGCTCCGGGAATCATGTCAGACCGCCAGAGCTCGACTAACCCTGTCGTATCAAGCCCGTTGCGCTCCATAGCGCCGAGATCAAGCGTGTTCGTTGCCGCGACATCAACATCGCCAGTGAGCGCGGCGCGCACAGCCGTGCTGTGAGAACCGGTGAACCGGACTTCCGAGAAGTACTCTTCCGCGGGTTTACCGGTTTCCTCGATGATTCCGATCGCAGGAACGAGATAGCCCGATGTGGAGTTCGGCGTCACAAATCCAAACCGCTTCCCCTCGGCCCCCTCTAGCGACTGGATGCCACTGCCCCGACGCGTCACGATGATGATGTGGTAGCCCTCGCTCCCGTCGTCGCTGAGCTGCTTGACCACCGCTTCCGCCCCTGCGATCCGATGCGCTTCCACATAGCTCGTCGGTC
>WUAK01000146.1 GCA_009827205.1 Phycisphaeraceae bacterium
CAGCGGGTCGGGGGGTGTATCTTCCGTGGCGGCGGGGCTCGCACTGAGGCAACACCCCGCCAGGGCGACGGGCCGCGCGAGCGGCTCAGGGCAGCCACGACGACGCGTGGGACTGGCCCGGCGCAAGGGAGTAGCCGGTGCTTGGTCCAGCAAGAACGCGTCCCCCCCGGGGCTCCATAACGTGATTGTGTGAAGCGGTCGCCGACTCTGCGCGGAGTCGGCAGGAGCGATCTGGAGATCATGATGACCATCAGGCAGTACGGTTCGTCTCGTTTGTTTGGACGCTCGGCAGCAGCTCTTGCAGCCTCTGCTGGGCTCTGTGTTGGCATGGCCAACGCGGAGAAGTTCGTCACACCCGAGACAGAACCAGTCGTGTCAGCAGCCACCAGCGACTTTGACAAAGCACGGGCGCTGCTCAACCGAGGCCGAATCATCGAGGCTCAGCACCTGCTGAGCAGCCACGTCAACAGCGAATCGCTGACCGCCGACGAGTACGAGCGGCTCGATGACCTGCTCGGGATGCTCGACCGCCGCATCCGCAGTGCCGACCCCATCGAGCTGAGCCTTCAGAAAGCCGAACACGCGCTCGCCGAAGGCGACATCGCGCTGATGAAGCGCCACATCGAGCCGATCACGCGCGGCACGGATGCGAGCCGGTCACAGCGTGAAGTTGCGATCGAGCTTGCAGCCAAGGGCGACCAGGTCACCAGCGACGTCACCTCGATCGCGGGCGATTTCATCGCACAGGCGCACACGGACTACGTCGAGGGACGATTCAGCAGAGCAAAGAGCACGCTTGCGGTCCTGACCCGCGCTGGCGTTGAGCTGACCCCCGAAGCCGACGCGATCCGCACGCAGATCTTCAACATCGAGCTCGAGCGGGGCCGCCCGTTCGTGCTGGTCGAGGCAGCTGGCCTGTTCGAGCCTGGCGTACTGACCAGGATCGCCGACGCCGACAACGCCGAAACGAAAGCAACACTGCTCGACCTGTTCTCGGATGCCGACCTCGAAGACGATCAGCCCGGCGTCATCCGCCGTGACGATGATGAAACTGATGACGACGTCCCTCCGCTGGACGCTCCGATTGATCTCACCGATGACGGCGAAGCTCAGCCCGAGGGCGAGGGCGGCGACCAGCCCCTTCCCGACGACATCATCGCCCGCACACTCGAGACCGATGCCAGGGCCAAGCTCGCCGAGGCCGATCAGGCGTTCGCCGAGGCCCGCTTCGGGACCGCCGTCTCGCTTTACAACGAGCTGCTATCGAGCAGCCGCCAGTACTTCACCCAGCCCGAGATCGAACAGATGCAGCGCAATCTTGACGATGCGCAGATCTCGATGAACGCTGCCGGTGCCGGCCTGGACATTGACGACTTCTTCGATCAGCAGAACGCGGCTCGAACCGAGCTGCGTCGCGAGTTCGACAACCTGATGAACCAGTCGGAGCAGCGCCTCCGCTCGGCGGATATCGCTGGTGCCCGAGAGCGCGTCAGCTCGGCCCGCCTCGTGCTCAACGGCGGCCGCGATCTGCTCTCTGATGGCGAATACAACGAACGACTCGATCGCATCGACACACAGCTCACAACGATCGAGAACGAAGATATTCAGATTCGCATCCGCCAAGCCCAGGAGCGTGAGCGTCAGATCCGCGAAGCGGCTGATCAGACAAGACAGCAGGCTCAGACGGAGCGTGAGAGCAAAATCAACGAGCAGCTCGACCGTGTCCGCTCACTGATGACCGAACAGAAGTACGACGAGTGCCTCCAGGTGCTCAACCAGACGCTCTTCCTGGACCCCAACAACCCCGCAGCGCTGCTGATGAAGGACATCGTCGGTGACATCCTGATCAGCCGCGACTACGCACGGATCAAGAAAGACCGGGGTCTGGGTTACGCGGGTCTGAGCGTTGACAACTCCGAGGCTGCGATCCCGATCACGGATCTCATGACGTACCCGGACGACTGGCCCCGGATCAGCCTGAACCGCGGCGAGCCCGTCTCGGCATCAGAGACCCCCGAGAACCGCCGGGTGCTGGCCTCGCTCGAATCGACCCGTCTGCCCGTCAACTTTGACAACTCGCTGGGCGATGTCGTCAACTTCCTCGAGTCAGTCACGAGTGAGAACTTCGACGTTGACTGGGCGAGTCTCGAGCTCATCTCGATCGACGAGCAGACGCCTGTTCAGCTCAACCTGAACAACGTACCAATCAGCACTGTCCTCGACCGGATCATCGACAAGGTCTCCGACCCGCTCAGCCCCGCCGGCTGGGCGGTGCGTGACGGCATCGTGCAGATCGCTTCCGACGAGGCGCTCCGCAGGAACACTGTTCTCGTGATCTACGACATCCGCGACCTGCTGATCGAGGTGCCCGACTACCAGGACGCGCCGCAGATCGACCTGCAGAACGTGCTTCAGTCCAACCAGGGCGGCGGCGGCGGCCAGAGTCCCTTCGACGGCGATCAGAACGACGACGACGAAGAACGTGATCGTCAGGACAGGATCGACCAGATCACCGACATCATCAGGAGCAACGTCGACTCCATCAACTGGGTCGCAAACGGCGGCGACACGGGCTCCATCCAGGAACTCGCCGGCTCGCTGATCATCCGCAACACCCCTAAGAACCACCGCGCGATCACGGGCCTGCTCAAGCAGATCCGCGCACAGCGTGCGATGCAGATCAACGTCGAGACGCGCTTCCTGCTCGTTAACCAGGACTACTTCGAAGAGATCGGGTTCGACCTGGATGTCTACTTCGGTGACGACAACGACATGGTCCAGTTCGCTCGCGCCAACGACCCGACCGTGCAGGTTGGCGACTTCTTCGAGTTCAACCCGAGCCGAACCTCGCCCGACTCGGGCGCCGGTCTCCAGCGTTCGGTCACCGGTGCTGCCAACGACACCGCCGGCGGAGCGAACCCTGTGACGCAGGGTGTCATCAACGCCGACGGCTTCTCGCCGATCGGTGCTGCACAGAACTCGCTTGGCCTCACCGAAACGCTCGGTGCCAACGCGGGCGACTTTGCGAGCAGCATCCTGACCTCGGCTCCGGCGCTCGGCGTTGCTGGTCAGTTCCTCGATGACATCCAGGTGGACTTCCTGGTGAAGGCAACGCAGGCAGATCAGCGTTCGGTCCAGCTCACCGCGCCACGCCTGACGTTCACCAACGGCCAGATCGCCAACATCATCGTCGCGACGCAGACCGCGTTCGTCAGCCAGCTGACCCCGGTCGTCGCGACAAGCGCTGTCGGCTTCACCCCCACGGTCAGCGTCGTCAGCGAAGGCGTGACGCTTGAGGTTGAGGGCACTGTCAGCTCCGACCGCAGGTATGTCACGATGAACATCCAAACGGGTGTAAGCCGGATTGACGGCTTTGCTGAGCAGGCGGTCACGGCGGTCGCCGGTGGTCAGCTCGTCAGCTCCGAGGATGTCCAGTCATTCATCCAGCTGCCGACAACAACCGTGACGCAGATCCAGACCTCGGTGACTGTCCCTGACCAGGGCACGGTTCTCTTGGGCGGCCAGCGTCTGGTGTCTGAATACGAGGTCGAGACCGGCGTGCCCGTTGTCTCGAAGATCCCGATCCTCAGCCGGTTCTTCACCAACCGGATCGAGACCAAGGAAGAGCAGACCCTGCTCGTGCTCGTCAAGCCCACGATCCTGATCCAATCGGAGCAGGAAGAGAAGAATTTCCCAGGCCTGAGCGACACGCTTGTCAACAGCGGCTTCGGCGGCTGATAAGGCTGAACTGAGGAACGGGACAACCGATCACAAACACCACGACGGTCCGCTGGCCATTCGGTCGGCGGACCGCTTTGTTTCTCCTGTGCCGGCGGTGCTTTTCGGGCTAGACTCATGCCCTTGGTACTGGCGGGGACCGCGGGGCGCGGAGGCCGGGCCTTACGTGAAGGAGATGCCGCGATGGCGAGCGAAGACTCACGCCTACGGGTCAGCGTCGAAGACGGCGTGACACGCGTCGATTTCATCGACCGCAACATTCTCGATGAGGCCAACATCAAGGCCATCGGAGAGGAACTCAACCAGATCATCGAGTCGGCGAGCCAGCCCAAGCTCGTCATCAGTTTCGCAAACGTGGACCACCTGTCGTCCGCGGCGCTTGGCCAGCTCATCTCAGTGAACAGCAAGGTCCGTGAGCACGCAGGACAGCTCCGCCTGGCCGATATTTCACCGCAGATCTACGAGGTCTTCGCGATCACGAAGCTCAACAAGCTGTTCGAGATCCACGAGACCGCGTCTGACGCAGCAGGTAGTTTCAGCTGATCGGTGCGACTTGAACCGAGGATGCGCAGCACTTGGTGCCGTGTCATTGGAGGCCACACATCCTTGCCTGATCCGCAAGCCCATCATGCCCAGCCCGAAGGCCGGCTTGAGATCGCCAACGATCGCGACGCGATCACGGCTCTCGGTGAGCGTGTGATTCGGGCCGCGGAAGAAGCGGGCTACTCCGAGGCTTCAAGGTTCGCTGTCAGACTCGCGCTCGAAGAAGCAATCGTCAACGCGTTCAAGCACGGACACAAATCGCTGCCCGAGGACGAGACCGTGCACGTTGAGTTCGAGATCGAGCCCGCCGAGATCCGGATCCGAGTGACGGACAAGGGTCCAGGGTTCTCGCCCGAGGACGTGCCTGATCCGACGACTGAAGAGAACCTCTCCAAGACGAGCGGGCGGGGCTTGCTGCTCATGCGTGCGTACATGACCGACGTCACGCACAATGATTCGGGCAACCAGATCCGGATGACCTACTCAAAGCCCGAAACCGCGTCCTAAGCGCACCCGCAGGGATTGTCTGGACCGGGCCTCATGACTAAAATAGAAGAGTTCTAAGAAAGTGGATACGGGTGTGCACGCGCCCGTGACGGAGTTGAACGCGATGACCCTGAAGCTTCCGATGTACATGGACAATGCCGCGACGACACCCTGTGATCCTCGGGTGGTCGAAGCGATGCTGCCCTATTTCACCGAGACGTTCGGCAACCCTGGCAGCCGCAACCACGCGTTCGGCTGGGCTGCCGAGGAAGCGGTCGACAAAGCCCGCCGCCAGGTGGCCAAACTGATCGGCGCTGACCGGAAGGAGATCATCTTCACTTCCGGTTCGACCGAGTCGAACAACATCGCGATCAAGGGCGCCGCGTACATGTACCAGAACGCGCCCGCGGGTTCTGACAAGTGCCGAGGCCACATCATCACGGGCAACATCGAGCACAAAGCCGTCCTCGATCCGTGCAAGCGACTCGAGAAGGAAGGCTTCGAGGTGACATACCTCGAGCCCGGACCCGACGGTATCTTCACGCGCGAGATGGTCGAGGGCGCGCTCCGCGAGGACACGATCCTCGTCACACTCATGTGGGCGAACAACGAGATCGGCACGATCAACGAGGTGCCTCAGATCGGTGAGCTCTGCCACGACAAGGGCATCATCTTCCACACCGACGCAACGCAATGGGTTGGGAAGATGCCAACCGACGTGAACACGGACAACGTCGATCTGCTGTCTCTGAGTGGACACAAGATGTACGGGCCCAAAGGCGTCGGCGCGCTCTACGTCCGCCGGCGCAGACCACGCGTTCGCCTCGTCCCGCTGACCGAGGGCGGAGGCCAGGAGCGCGGCTACCGCTCGGGCACACTGAACGTCACGGGAATCGTCGGACTTGGTGCCGCTGCTGAGATCTCACTTCAAGAGATGGACAGCGAGCGAGAACGCCTGCTCAAGCTTCGTGAGAGACTCGAGGGCGAGATCACAAAGCAACTCGACACGACCCAGGTCAACGGGCACGCCCAGAAGAGGCTGCCGCACCTGACCAACATCTCCTTTGGTTTCGTCGAGGGCGAGAGCCTGATGATGGCCTGCAAGGACATCGCGATGAGCTCGGGCAGCGCGTGCACGAGCGCGAGCCTCGAACCCAGCTACGTGCTCAAGGGCCTGGGTGTCGGAGACGACCTGGCGCACAGCTCGCTCCGCCTGAGCCTCGGACGCTGGACGACCGAAGAAGAAGTCGAGTACGCGATCGGGAACATCGTCGAAGCGGTCAACAAGCTCCGCCAGCTCAGCCCCCTGTACGACATGCACAAGGAAGGCATCGATATCACGAAGATCGAGTGGCAGGCGCACTGAGAATCGGCAAAGTTATCAGGTGTTGATGGACCGGATTCGGTAGCAAAAAGCGAACAAACCGTTCTGATCACGGGTTGATACAGATGGTGAAAGTGAGGGCCAGAACATGGCATACGGAACGAAGGTAGTAGATCACTACGAGAACCCGCGCAACGTTGGCAACTTTGGAACCACCGAGGATGTCAAGACCCGCAAGGACGTGGGCGTCGGGCTTGTCGGTGCGCCCGAGTGCGGCGACGTGATGCAGCTGCAGATCAAGGTCGATGAATCGACCGGCAAGATCGAGGACGCGAAGTTCAAGTGCTTCGGCTGCGGCTCTGCGATCGCATCGAGCTCGCTGGCCACCGAGTGGCTCAAGGGGCGGACGCTCGACGAGGGGCTCTCGATCAAGAACACGGAGATCGTCGAGGAGCTGAGCCTACCGCCAGTGAAGATCCACTGCTCGGTGCTCGCCGAGGACGCGATCAGAGCGGCGATCGCCGATTACAAGACCAAGAACGAGCAGGATTAGGGGCCGTATCTGGTCGATAGCTTTGGGTGGACGTGCCCCCGGGGCTAGAATCTGCCCTGACTGATAGGAGATAGCGATGCCGGACACCGCACTGAACGTGACGATCACCGAGAAGGCCGCTCAGGAGATCAAGGCGATCATCGAGCAGCAAGAGCTCGACAAGGACGCTGTTCGCCTGCGTCTGGGCGTCAAGGGCGGCGGATGCTCGGGCTTCAGCTATGTCCTCGACCTCACGGAGACCCAGAAGGACACGGATGAAGAGTTCGAGATGCACGGCATCAAGGTCATCTGCGACCCCAAGAGCCTGCTCTACCTGAACGGCACCACCGTCGACTTCAAGGACGAGCTGATGGGCCGGGGATTCGTCTTCAACAACCCCAACGCCTCGGCGACCTGCGGCTGCGGATCGAGCTTCTCGGCCTGATCCCAGCCCGATTTACATCTGTCAGGCCCGCTTTCGGGTACCAGACACCGGATTATGACCCCCGCTGGCCCATGCTGGCGGGGGCTTCTCGTGATGGCATAGTGGCACCGAATCCC
>WUAK01000147.1 GCA_009827205.1 Phycisphaeraceae bacterium
AACGCAGCCAGGCCCAGCAGCCAGCACGCCCGCGAGCGCCAAGGCAACAACACCGAACAATCCAGTCAGATTCTTCATGCCTCTATTGTGGGGGATCTCGCCCCGCCTGTCGATCCGAGACAACCACCACAGCCCTGATACCATGCACACACATGGGCGCCGAC
The DNA here is from genome assembly GCA_009827205.1 of Phycisphaeraceae bacterium. Lineage (GTDB taxonomy): Bacteria > Planctomycetota > Phycisphaerae > Phycisphaerales > UBA1924. Next base: position 165 of record WUAK01000147.1, read on the forward strand.
GACACCGCAGATCTCGATCCAAGCTTTCAGGGAAAGCTCAACGACCAGGAAACCCGTCCCCTGATCGGTGGCGATCTCGCAGGCGAACAGATCGACGCCTACAAGCTTCTCGAGCAGATCGGCGAGGGCGGCTTCGGGTCCGTCTACCTCGCCGAACAGACCGAGCCGGTCCGAAGGCGCGTCGCGCTCAAGCTCCTCAAGGCGGGTTCAGACGCCGAGCACATCGTCGCGAGATTCGAAGCCGAGCGACAGACACTCGCGCTCATGGACCACCCAAACATCGCAACAATCCTCGACGCGGGCCAGAGCAGCGGGGGACGACCCTACTTCGTCATGGAGTACGTCCAGGGCGCGCCCATCAACGCGTTCTGCGACAACGCAAAGCTGAACATCCGAGAACGGATCAACCTCATCCAAGGCGTGTGCCACGCGGTTCAGCACGCCCACCAGAAGGGCATCATCCACCGAGACATCAAGCCCAACAACGTCATCGTCACCGTCAAAGACGGCAACCCGATCCCAAAGGTCATCGACTTCGGGATCGCCAAGGTCACCGCTTCCTCGAGCGACGACGATTACGCCTACACCAAGATGCACCAGATGATGGGCACGCCCGCCTACATGAGCCCCGAGCAGGCAGGCGGCGCAGCGCACGCCGTTGACACCCGTTCAGACGTCTTCTCGATCGGCGCGCTGCTCTACGAACTCCTGGTCGGCGCACCGCCTCTCGACAACGACGAGATCAGCAAGCTCGCGATCATCGACCTCTACCAGGTCATCGCGACCCGGAACGCTCCAACTCTCACCGATCGCTTCGAGGAACTCGGTGACCGCAAGACAGCCATCGCAGACTCCCGCGCCACCACGATCTCGAGCCTCCGTCAGGGCGTCAAGGGTGATCTCAACTGGATCGTCCAGAAGTGCCTGGAGAAAGACCCGCTCAGGCGGTACCCAACCGTCACCGCCCTCGATGAAGACCTGCGCCGTTATCTCGAGAACGAACCCGTCAGCGCCGGCGCACCTTCACGCATCTACCTGATGAAGAAATTTGTCAAGCGCCGCCGGGTCGAGGTGGTGGCAGGCGCGTTCATCGTTCTCGCCGTCACGGTCGGGTTCGCCGCCACGGTCATCAGCATGGCACAAGCGCAGGATGAATCCCAACGCCTCCGCTCAACGCTCGATTTCTTCCTCGAATCTCTCGCGGGTTCATCCACGGGCGACTCGCCCATCGTTTTTCCCGAGAACCCGGATCTCACTCTGGGCGAAGCGCTCGCCGCCTCACAGGGTCTTATCGACCAAACGTTCGAACACGAACCCGAGCTGGAAGCGACCATCCGCCAGCTCATCGGGCTCGCGCAGCTGAGAGGAGGTGAGTTCGAGGACGCAGAGTTCCAGCTCGCCCGCGCCTACGAGATCCGCTCCGACAAACAGGGCGAAACTGACCCGAAAACGCTCCAACTCCTGCTCCCGATCGCCGAGGCAAAGAGCAAAGCGGGCGACATCGACGGCGCAACCGAAGTCGCGCGAAGAGCCTACAACGAGTACACCGAGGCCTTCGGCAAAGACTCCGAGATCACTCGCACCGTCGCGCTCTGGATCGCAAGATGGCTCTCGCACGGCTACCGCTTCACCAGCGCCGAACGCTATTTCGAACTCGCACGACTCGACGCCGAGGGCGCATCCGACACGGTCGACTCCATCACGCTCGCCGCCATGATCGAGAGTGTCATGGTCCACGTGAGCGAAGGGAATCTCGCACGCGCCGAGAGCACACTCCGTGCCGCAGAGCCGAGGCTCGCCCGGATCGACGAGTCTGAGAACGCCCTTCGAAGGCTCTTTACAAGGCAGATCGGCCAGGTGCTCGTCCTCCGAGGTCAGACCGATGAAGCGATCCGCTACCTCTCACCCGATCCACGAAACCCAGAGGAGAACGACGACCGGGTGCGCGCCAGACTCCTGGCGTGGGCCAAGGGCAAAGCGGGCGATGCAGAGAGCGCCGATGCAGCGTTCAAGCTGCTCCTCGACAACGAACGCAAGAATCCCGGCACACCGTTCCGCGAGATATTTACACGCCTCTACTACGCCGACGTGCTGCTCACACTCGAGAGACCGGAAGAAGCAGCAAAGCAGGCAGATCTCGCGATCGAGCAGTACGACGCGCTCGGCTTCCCGAACGACCCAGATCGACTCTGGGGGCGGATGCTCGCCGCACACGCATACCTCGACCTCAAAAGACTCGACGAAGCCCAGTGGGCATACGACGAGGCATCACAGCTGATATCCCTCTTCCCAGAGCACAAGCTCCACTCGCCCAAGATCCTCTGGGCGAAGGCCAAGCTCGAATCGGCAACCGGGGAGAGCGTCGCCGCGAAGGAAACAATCCAGCGCGCGATAGCCGAATCGCTCGGCATCTACGGCGCCGACCACGAACTCACCAAACGGATGCAAACCTGGAGAGACGCCCTCTAACGGCGGCGCCTCGCAGCAGCAACTCCAGCGAACACAAGAACCGATGCTGCCCCCGGCGCGGGGATCATGAACTCCCCGTCCCACCCGAGCGTCAGGGTCGTCCCGTCCCAATCGGCATCGAACGTGCCCACACCAAACTGTGGCTGCTGAAGATCGTTTTCCAGACCAGAAAACACCGTTGCAAACTGCATGATCAGCGTGTCGCCCGTCGACCGCTCCAGAACAACCGTGCCAGCTTCAAAGAACTCGCCCGGTGCCGAGCTCGGCAGCCAGCTGATCGAGTAATCCTGAATCCCGATGATGTCGTTCGGCCCGTTATACGTCCCAGAGATCGTGCTCGCCGATGTCAGCTCGCCGCCAGCCTCGGTGACCGTTGAGTCGATCGTCATCATGCTGTTGGGCACGCCGATCCACTGGAACACGCGCGAAGTCTGGTAGTTCCCGCCTCCGAGCGCCCAGAGATTGTCCGGGTCGCCGTCGTCGCGGAACGCGTTCGAGCAGAGGTTCGAGATCAGCGAAACAGTCAAAGGGTTAAAGCTGCCCGGCACGAGCGAAAAGCTCACCGAAGCGTTGCTCTGCCCGTTCGCATCGATGTCAACCTGTCCCGAACCACTGGCCGCTACAGGCATGCCATTGACACTGCCGTCAAACGTATTTGTAAAGTTCACCAACTGAGCCTGCGCACCTGATGCGCAGAAGACAGCACTCGCGACAATGAAAACGCGCATGTGACCACTCCACTAATACCGCCGCACATCAGAACGTGATGCGCTCAAGCGAAACAGACCACAACACGCCGGCTTTGCCAACAATCTGGGAGGAATATTCGCCCTATAAGGGGGTTACGAGGTCCGGAAGTCGATCGAAGCAACACTCAGATCGTCTGAGAGCGGCCCATCCGCATACGCCTTGACAGCGTCGACGAGGCCCCTGACCTCTTCCTCAGACCCAGACGCCGGGCCCAGCGTTTCAAGTGTTCGCTCAATCCCGAACTGCTCACCAGTCGCCCCGGTCTGCTCCACAACACCGTCGCTCACGAGCACGAGACGCATCGGTTGATCGACGTCGATCCGCACCGCCGAATATCGGACTGAGTCGTCCACTCCCAGCGGCACCGACCCATCGATACGGAGCCACTCAGGGTCTTGCGACCCCTTTCGGATCAAACAGAAACCGTGCCCCGCGTCGCAGAGCTCGAGCACCGACGACACCGGATCAAACACGCCGGCGATCAGCGTGATGAACTGACCAACATTGGATCTGCTCAGCAGGCCGGCATTCGTCTCGTTCATCGCCTCGGCAAGACCAACGCCCCGTGACAACAGCGTCCGAAGCTGCGTCTGCGTCGCAACCATGTGCATCCCCGCGCCGACACCCTTGCCCGTCGCATCACCCAGAAAGAACGCCGCAGATCCGCTATCCGTCTGCATGAAGTCGAACAGATCGCCCCCAACGAACCGGCCCGGGATCGACTCGAACACATACCCAATCCGATCCGCCTCGCCAGACGCCGAAGGGAATAAAAGCCGCTGAGCGTCACGAGCGGCTTTCAGATCACTCTCGATCTGCCTCCGCCGCGCCTCCATCTCAGCGCTCAAAATCCGTTCGATCGCCATTCCCGCTACACCAGTGACCGCGTGGCAGAACGTCGAGGCATCCTTCTCAATCCGGTCCTCGCCGCCCCGTGAGTCGATGTACAGAAAGCAGTCCGCCCTGCCGCCAACCATCACCGGAGCGCACAGCGCCGTCTGGATATCAAGCTCGATCAGCGAGTGCGACCGGGTATCTGGGGCCGACCCCGCAAGCAGCTGCGCGAGCTGACCCTCCCGCGCTTCGTGCACGAGCGATCGGCTCAGCTGCAGCTCTTCTGATGGAGCACTCGAAGCAACGACCTCGAACTCGTCTTCGCCGATCTCGCGCACAATGTGTGTCCTCTGGCACCCTCGCAGATCACGCACCGCCCGAACCAGCGCCTCACCGACCTCGCCCCGTGTTTTGGTCTCCGAGAACGACCTGGCCGCGTGCAGCAACCGGTCCAGCTTGACCTGCGCAAGCCCAGACAACGCGGACTGCTCAAGCTTCTGGATCCTGTCCGAGTTGTCCATGATCGTGTGCATGGACGTGACCGTGCGTTTGCCGTCAACGATGCAGCGCCACGAACCCAGCGTGACAATGTCACCGCGCCGAAGCTCGACCTCTTCACCCTCAACGAGCCTCGTCCCGTTGACGTGCGTGCCGTGCCTGCTCTCGAGGTCACGCAGAAAGAACGCCCCGTCTTCAGATCTGAGAGACGCATGCCTCCGAGAAACCACCGGGTCTCGCACCCGCCAGTCTGACTCCTCAGACCGGCCAATCACGATCCGCCCAGTGACAGCCGAGAACGCCAGCGCTGGTGGAGCCCCCTCGGCGATCGCGTCGAGTGCGCGCAGCTGAAGATCCGATACCGCCTGTGACATCGATACAGTCTAAACACTCTGGCTCGATCAGGCCTCGGACTCGCCCGCCATTACCGAATCGGTCATTTATCCTTGCTGGTGACGTTTTCGAGCTTCGCGATGAGCGCCTGCGTCTGATCCGGGGTCATCCCTTTATCAGCGAAGCTCCGGATGTCAGCGAGGGTGGAGTGAATTGCTGCCAACAAGTCCGTAGAATTGCTTGCAGGCTTTCTTTCCTGGCCTTCAAGTGCGGCGATCAGCGCATCCTTATTGACATCGTAGAGCTGTATCCCGATCTCATGGACCGACTGAGAGAAGTGCTTACACCAGCGTACCGATCCTTCGATTTCCAGCATGCTGTCATTGTGCTTACCGAGAAGTAACCAGCACTTCGTGTCCGGGTGCATAAAGGTACCGATCCAGAGACCAGCCCCAGTTTCAGATATATCTCGGATAATCGCGTTCGCTGACACTCTGCCATCAGCACGATCAAAGTCTAAAACGACTTGCTTGCAAGGAGTAATCTTGATTCGACTGCTGCTGCGCTTATCGCCTCGTGCATCAGCTTGCTGCTGCATTGAAATACTTTGCGCGACCGCCTTGTTCAGCCGCAGCGGAATTGTCAATCTGTTGAGTTCTGCCTCACCCACAAGACCCACCTTGCGACAAACGGACTATGAACTACAATTTACAGTTCACATTCCTGAGTCTCTAGCAAGTCAAGTATCTTGAATTATGGTACTTAGCTTCGGGTTTACCCCAATACTGTGTAGAATAAACTCCATATTGGTGCAGCATTCTTGCCCGGTTGAGGGGGGCAATGTGTGAGCAGTAACTTGTTTGAGTGACGGATTTAAAGTCAGGTCCGACCGGGTTACCTCGATACTATCTTCAGACGACGCCCGTTCGGGAGCGTGATGTAGTACACACGCTCAGGTCTGGTTGGCGGCTCGAACGTATCTGAATCATCACCCGTGTCGCCGTCGTCCCCGCGATCCCCGGTATTACCCTTGTCGTCTCCACCCCCGTTGCCGTCGCCCGGATCATCGGGAGTCGAATCGTCACCGGTATCACCTTCAGACGTGGGCGATGTCACGCGCCATGTCTCGTCGGGAGCCAACGCATCGGCATCAAGGATCCGAATCGCAACGCCGTGTGTCACAGGCAGATACCCAAGCCGAGCGAGGCGCTCGAGGTCGCGCTGTACACGATCAGAATCAATCACCTGCGTAGGGTCGTCGTTCAGAATCTCGGCGTACCGCCAGTACGCCCAAGTCTCATGCCCAGGCACGATGTAGTCAGCAAGATACAGAGGTTGATCAAGCCTGTGGTATCGCATTTCGCCCGTATACCGATCGCTCACGCCAAAGCCTCTGTTCGACGAAGGCGTGACCACATGCATCACATCGCTCGAGAGCTGCTCCGTTGTGTATGTCACCCCGGGGTAACGATCTCGCAGGTGTTCGATGTAAGGCTTCTGCTTCCAAACTGGCATGTGCTGATGCGTAAACGCGTCAAGCCCAATCATCGTCGCGCCCGCATCGGTCGCCAGATCCATCTGGATGTGCACCTGCTGCATGTGTCTCGGGTTGTCCGGATCGAGAGGCTCGACCTCGTCGTCATTCCATCGGTCCATAAACGTCGCCGCTCGGCCCCACCAGAACCCAAGCTCCTTCCCGCGCTGAGGGATGATCGGGAACGCGTTCGAGTCGGTCGCCGACCGAAGCTTGATGCTGTCCAGCCAGCCGGCCGTGAACAGCGACGGGTAGTTCAACTCCCGGTTCTCGTCGAACATCCCCGATGGTCCCCAGACCAGCACGTTGTCGTACCCGTAATTCTGATTCGCCAACCTGGATGCAAACGGCGCGAACCCGACACGATCCGGGCGGATCTCGTTGCCGTAGAAGCCCCGCGGATTCGTCGGCCCTACCGCGTGGATGTTCGAGATCTCCGCCCCGAAGATCG
>WUAK01000148.1 GCA_009827205.1 Phycisphaeraceae bacterium
GTCGCAACAGGCACCTCAGCAGAGGCGGCCAGCGCATGACTGATCCCGCACCAGCCGGCGCGATGACCGGTGCTGTGCGGTGGATGTGCGCTCTTGTGCTCGGGGGCGTTGGTGTATTCGGGATCTGTGTGAGTCTGCTCAAGGAAGAACCCCGCCCTACGGCAGTGGTACCGAAACTTGAACGCGACGTCATACCAGAATCCGAGATCGAGGTTCTTGATACTGTCCCACTCGGTTCACAGAACAGAATTGATGCAACGCTCTCTCAGAGTGTGATCAGTGAATCTCAGAGCGATACAGCAGGCACTTTACAACCCGAAGCCGGCATCAAGAAGCTCATCAATATCAACGCTGCGGCCTCGGCGGAACTTGAGTTGCTGCCCCGGATCGGACCCGTGATGGCTCAGCGCATCATCGACGACCGCGAGGCGAACGGCCCATTCAAGGACCTCGCCGATCTGGAGCGGGTCAGAGGCATCGGGCCCAAGACCGCCGAGAAGCTGGAACCGCTGGTCACATTCGACTGAACCGCACGCCGCCCGAATGACATAGCATGCCTCGTATATCAGTGCCTAGCCAGGGCCGCAGCGAGCGGACCCGGGCACACCCGTGCGCGCACCGAGGGAATCGCGAGCCTTGCCAAGCCAGTCTCCAGTCAGCCCAATGCTCGATTCCAATGAGCTCAATGCCCTCGCCGCGGCTCTGGGTGATGGGTCCCGGTGTGTCGCGTCGGGCAGTGTGGGCTCTTCGAGCGTGGTGATCGCCTCGTGCCTCGCGCGCATGACGGGGCGGCCGGTCATGCTCGTGATGGCGCACCTCGACGACGCGGAGCACGCCCGCGAAGAGCTCGCGTACCTGGGAACGGACTTGATCAGGCTCCCCGCGCTTGAGGTGCTCCCGGGCGAGAGCGACGCCGCGGCTGATCTGCTCGCTGAGCGCATCGCATGCGTCCGCCAGACTCTGGCGGTGGGGGCCAAAGACGCGCCCGTGATTGTCGCGCCGGTGCACGCACTCATGCAGTCCGTGCCGAGGTATGAGCAGATCGCGGCGCTCAGCAGGCGCATCAAGACCGGCGATCAGGTCAAGCCGGAGGAACTGATCGAATGGCTCGCAGACGCCGGGTACACACGCCGCGAGACGATCGAGGAACCCGGTGAGTTCGCAGTACGGGGGGGCATCATCGATGTCTTCCCCGCGGGCGGAGCGAGCGTCGAGCCTGTGCGTCTTGACTTCTTCGGTGACGAGATCGAGCGCATCACCGAGGTCGATCTCGAAACAATGGGCTCGGATCGCAGGCTCGAAGAGGTCGAGTTCATCGCGGCGACATTCGATCCGAACATCGCCGACGAGGGCACGAGCTTCCTGAACGTCGTCCCTGACCACGCTATCGCGCTGCTATGTGAAACGCTTGAGGTGACCGAGCAGGCGAGGGGCTACTTCGAACGCCTGACCGATTCGCGAGGCACGTTCGGCCCGCCCGCGGTGCTCAAGCTCTTGCAGGAGCGCTTCCACGCGTTTTGTGAGATCAATCACTTCTCGCACGGGTCGAGCGCCGCCGATGTCGTGGTTGAGCTGCCGATCGAACCGCTGCCACCCTTTAGCAGAGAGGTCTCCGATGCGATCCCCGAGTTCGCGTCACTGCTGGCGGATAACGACCGATCTGTGCTCGTGCCGTGCGAGAAAGAAGCAGAGCACCAGAGACTGAGTGAACTGCTCACGGAGAAGGCGCCGAAAGTCAGCAAGAAGCCGATCGCAAAGGTCGGTTACGTGCACCGCGGGTTCTCGTTCGAGCCCGCATCGGGTAAGAAGCTCTCGATCGTGCCGTATCACGAGCTGGTTCACCGCTTCCACGCCAGACGCGGCATGCGGAAGCTCCGCGCTGGCCGCGCGATGGACACATTTCTCGAGATCGACAAAGGCGACTACGTCGTACATAGCGAGCACGGCATCGCGCGGTTCGAGGGGCTCCGCCTGATGAACCCGGACAGGCTGGGCAAGTCGCGCAAACTCGGCCCGCCCGCGAAGAAGATCAGTGATGACGAGGGTGAACTCCAGGAATTCCTCACACTCGAGTTTGCCAGCGGCTCGCAGCTCCACGTCCCGGCGCTCAAGATTGACCTTGTGCAGAAGTACATCGGCGGGTTTAGCGGCAAGCCGCCGCTCTCCAAGCTCGGCGGGCAGAAGTGGAAACGTCAAAAAGAGAAGGTCATCGAGTCGGTGCGTGATCTTGCATCGGAACTCCTGCGCGTGCGCGCTGCGCGCGAGAGTCTGCCGGGTGTCCGCTATCCAGGAGACACGAACTGGCAGAAAGAGTTTGAAGCCGAGTTCCCGTACCAGGAGACCGACGATCAGTTGGTCGCTGTCGCAGCCATCAAGCGAGACATGCAGTCCGATCGGCCCATGGACAGGCTTCTGTGCGGCGATGTCGGGTTCGGCAAGACCGAGATGGCTATCCGCGCCGCGTTCAAGGTCGCCGAGTCGGGCAAGCAGGTCGCTGTCCTCGTCCCGACGACGGTGCTCGCCGAGCAGCACGAGCGCACGTTCCGTGACCGTTTCGCGGGGTACCCGTTCCGGATCGAATCGCTCAGCAGGCTCAAGAACACGAAGCAGTCCAACGCGCTGCTCGCATCGCTCCGCAAGGGGCAGGTCGATGTCATCATCGGGACGCACCGGATCCTGTCGAAGGATGTGAAGTTCGCGGACCTCGGGCTTGTGATCGTGGATGAAGAGCAGAGGTTCGGCGTCGAGCACAAGGAGCAGCTGCTTCGGCTCAGACTCGCTGCAGACGTGCTGACACTCAGTGCGACGCCGATCCCAAGAACCCTTCACATGTCGATGCTCGGCATCCGCGATATCTCGTCGCTTGCGACACCTCCCGCGGACCGCCAGAGCATCGTGACCGAGGTCGTCCCGTTCAATCGCCAGCGAGCCAAGCGTGCGATTGCTCGCGAGCTCAGCAGGCAGGGTCAGGTTTTCTGGGTCCACAACCGCGTGCACGACATCATCAGCGCAGCAGATGATGTGCGTAGTCTCGCACCCGATGCACGCGTGATCTACGGGCACGGCCAGATGCCGGCGACCGAACTCGAGAAGGTCATGCTCAAGTTCATCAGGCACGAGGCAGACATCCTCGTATCAACCACGATCATCGAGTCGGGCATCGACATCCCGAACGCGAACACGATGATCATCGAGGACGCCGACCGTTTCGGGCTGTCTGAGCTGCACCAGCTGCGTGGCAGAGTGGGGCGGTCCAAGCACCGTGCGTACTGCTACCTCATGCTGCCCGACAAGCGGAACGTAACCGAGATCGCTCGCAAGAGGCTCAAAGCACTTGAGCAGTACACGATGCTGGGCGCGGGGTTCAAGATCGCGATGCGCGATCTCGAGATCCGCGGTGCGGGGAACATCCTCGGCGCTGAGCAATCGGGGCATATCGCCGCGGTCGGGTACGAGATGTACTGCCAGCTTCTTGAGCAGCAGGTCCGCGATCTTCGTCATGAAGCACCGCCGCCGACCGCGAGCCGGGCGAGCCTTGAGATCGGTGTCTGGGGACACATCCCGAAGCCTTACATTCCCTCGGACACACGCAGGCTTGAGGCGTACCGCCGAATGGCGACCGCGGCTTCTCGCGACGAGCTTGAGAAGCTCGGCGAGGATCTGACCGCCGCCTACGGCAAGCCCCCAGAGCAGGTCGAACGCATCCTCCAACTCGCCGAGATCCGCGTCGCGTGCTCAGAGCTTGGAGTGCGCTCGGTCGTGCTCAGAGAGCCCGACATCATCTTCAAGGCGAGGAAGCCAGCCAAGATCATGGCTGCTCTGGACGGCGCCAAAGGCAGTGTCAGAAAGCTGCCACCCAAGTCGGGTGAGAAACAGAGCGAGGTGTACTGGAGGCCTCCATCGAGTTATCTCGATGAATCAAGCCTGCTCGCAATGCTCCGCGCAAGGCTGACTGGGCAGGCCCAGAAGCCCCAGAAGTGACAGGAGCCTCGCAATCGAGTAGGATTCTGTTTGTTGGTTACAGAACTCACGGTCCGCAATGACCGATAGAAGCCTAATGGCGGAAGCATTCAGCGCACACATGTCACCCGAACCCTCCCAAGTCGGCTCCACAATCCTCGAGCAGGTCACGGCTATGAAACGCCGGATGATCCGCCAGGGGACAGTCGCTATTGGCATGCTGGAGGCGTCTCTCGACGCTCTCTGGTCTATCGACGCCGAGGTCGCCCAGCACGTCCGGGAGCAGGATGAGCAGGTCGACACAGAGGAAGTCCAGATCGAGGAGGACTGCTTCGAGCTGATGGCACTGCACCAGCCGGTCGCCAAGGACTTCCGAATCCTGGCGTTCGTGCTGAAGGTCAACCACGACATCGAGCGCGTCGCCGACCACGCGAGTTCGATCGCCAAGATTGCGATGAAGCTCAGCGAGCTGCCCGTCGTGCCCAAGTTCCCCACGGGTCTGCGCGAGCTGGGCGAGCGAGTGCCCGCGGCGTGCCATGCGCTGCTCCGCGCGATGCTCGACGAGGACACCGAGGCCGCCCGCCAGATCGTGATGGACGACAAGCTCATCGACGAGCTCGACAAGGGTTCCTTCAAGGAGCTGACCGCCAAGCTCGCCAACAAGAGCGAGGAAGAGGTTGCCGCGGGCTTGCTTCTTTTCCGCGTAGGCCGCGAGCTCGAGCGGGTGGGCGACCTGATGAAGAACATGGCCGAGGACGTCGTGTACTTGAGTACTGGCGAGATCGTTCGGCACGCGAAGGGTTCGTAAGCGGGCATTGCCTGAACGACTGAGTGCCAGGCACCACGTTACACTCGCAATATGCCTCTGCCTTTGGCTGTGATACTGACCGTCCTGCTCTTTGCCGGTTTGTCGATGCTGTTCGCGGGACTGCATCTGAGGCGGGGCGACAGACCACGCTGCGCGAGTTGTTCGTACGATTTATCTGCACTTATCCCAGACAGTTGCCCCGAATGCAACGAGGATCTCAGCGAGCCACGAGGGATTGTCAGAGGCGATCGCCGCCCATTGCTAGCGGGTTTCGGACTGGTCCTAGTCCTGCTGAGTGTTGCCGGGTTCGGCATTGGTTTCCTAGGCGGCGCATCACTCGATCAGCGCAAGCCGGTCTGGCTTTTGGATGTCGAATTGTCTCTCGTGAACGAGCAAGGCGAGGAGCGCATCAAGGAGGAGCTGCGACGACGGCTCTTTGACAACGCGACGGGTATCGGTGAGAAACACGCGATCGCCGACCTCGCGCTCAGGCGGGCAAGATCTGCTTACTCAGAACCGATGAGTTTGCTGCTCGTCGATTGCGCGATGTCTGGGGTTGTTGATGCCGAGAAGGCAGACCCGTACATGCGAGAGCTAATCGCGCTGTGGTCGAGCGAGTGGCTCAATACTGAAGAGGGGGAAGATAGATCTTTAGAGTTGTTTGCGCTTATAGAGTCTTGTGGGATTGAGTTGGAAGCTCTCACTTCAATCATCAGCGATACAACAGATCTCGCTATCAGAGTCTCTCCTGATGACCGATCCCCACAACAGGAATGGGTCATTATGGCTTGTGAGAGCTTGCTTCATAATTGGTGGCTTTCGCCTTCTTCGCCCGGAGCATTGACGGATAGCTACCTGCGCACACTGTTTAAGGATGCCCCAGTTGCTAGGCTGACAGCAAGACCAGCAATCGATGCTCAGTTCGGGAAGCTCCCTTATGAGTTCGCGTACGTGCATCCACCTGTGCCGATGGCAGAGGATGAGACCTTTCAGCTGGCGTTCAGTATCGAAGGGGTCAAGGTGTCGCAGCGCGATCAGGTGATCTATGAGCAGAAGGAGACACGGGGTGGATACTCACGGACGTACCACCACTCATTTCCGAAAACAACCTGGGGGTCACTGGGGACCGCGTTACCAGTCAAAGGCATCGAAACCGGACCTGCAACCATCGAGTTAGTACTCAAGTTCTCGATCGATCGCGGTGACGGCGATGTTGTACTCGAAAGAACAGTCACCGTTCAGGATGCGTTCGAGGTCGTACCCACGGCAGAAGATAAGATCGCACTCATCTCATCTGAATCGGCTGGGGTGACACCATCGCAGCTGCTCGAGTGGTTCAATTTCACCGATCTTTTCTATGACACGTCCGATCCGTTCGGGAGCCGGGGTCCTTGGTCATTCGGGTATGGGAGATCCGATGTGTGGAGAGTAAGTCTGATTCGGCACGATAGGCCGACCCCAGAGTTCAATGCTGCCTGGCGTGTGCTCGCCGTTCAAGGTGATACCGAGTGGGACATCGGCACCATTCGGCTATCCGATGTGTTATCGCTTCGTCGCAGCTTCTTCCAGACAGTCGTACCAACGAGGACACCAATAAAGACATCGGAGTCAGGCCCGAGTGAATGGGCGATTCCGAAACCTGACTTCCAGAGGCCCGTTCGTCTGCGGCTAGAGCCCGACCCAGACTTGGCGAGGCTCTCCGTCGACATCCACGAGATCTACGGCGAGCCCATCGAACTGGGTGAGTTCATGATCGTTCAGACGGATCGAGCGATGAGAGCACAGGAGGACCAGGAGAATCTCCAGCCTGCACCCATCCTTCGCGACGAATGAGGATCTGCTCTTGCGTTGATGGAAGCAAAAAAAGACAAGGCCCGCCTCTTGCGAGACGGGCCTTGGATTCGTGGTCGTTGCCCATTGGCCGGCGGTTACCCAACCGACTATCTGTCGAGATCACCTTGCTGCGTGAGCAGTAGGGGATCTGGGATTGTGACAGACGAGAGTGTGCTGACAGTCTCGCTGTGGATCGCTCCACACGATGCTCCGGTGAACAAGTCTCACGATCGTGTAAGACAGGGCCCGAAGGCTCCGGAGTTATCTGGCGAGTCTAAGGAAATCCCTTAGAAAGGAGGTGATCCAGCCGCAGGTTCTCCTACGGC
>WUAK01000149.1 GCA_009827205.1 Phycisphaeraceae bacterium
ATGATGAGAGGGTATGGGACTGGATCACGATGTGAAGTAGTCGTTGAACCACCACCCGGCCAGCCCGATCCAGAACGCGAGGTGCAGCCCCGCGATCAGAGGCACGCCGATGGTGAACTTTCTCTTGCGGGTCTTGTGGCGAACAAACCGCATCGCGAGCAGTCCCCCCGGCCAGCCGAAGAGGGCACAGAGCAGGAGGAGGGTCTTCTCCGGGGTGCGCCATTGGCCTTTGCTGGCCTTGCGTTTGTCGAGCCAGAACGCGATGAAGGCTGTACAGGACATGACGAGATAGAGCCCGATGACGGCGTAGACGTAGGTCATGTCTACCACGATACCCTGTAGGCATGATGAGAGCGATCGTGTCGATGATGCTGGTGATGTGGGGCGTGCTCGGGGTCGGGTGTGTTGGGTACACGATCCGGCCGCCTCAGCAGCTTGCAGAACCGGTTGCAGTCCACATCGTCGACTACGGGGACACCAGCCGGCTCTGGCTCCCCGAGGACTCGGGCGGGTTTACTGAGTGGGGCTACGGCGATTGGCGCTGGTATGCCAACGACAAAAAATCACTGCTCTACGGCTCGATCATCTTCATCTGGCCGACCGCGGGAACGCTCGGCAAACACGAGCGCGATTCCGGGCCATGGGATACCAACGGTGAACTGCTTCCCGATCTTGTCGGATATGCAACCGATGTGTACACCTTCGACGTCGAAATGAGCTCGATGAGAGATCTTCGCTCAAACCTACATGAGCGGTATGAGAGCCAGGTCGAGTCAGAGTTTTACAACGCGCGCCGCAGGATGTCGTTCGTAAAGGACGACACGAGTTACTGGCTCGGGCATCAGTCCACATCAGTGATGGCGGGCTGGGCGGAGGAACTTGGTTGCCGCGTATCGGGTTTCTCGCTGCGCGCCAATTACGATCTGAAGGCACCAGGCACAACGGTGACGCTCGAAACGAACGATTAGGTCCAAATTAGACGTCTTATCGGTCGCTCGCAGTGAAGCTGAGGCATTACTGGGTCGATAGCCGGTATTGAGTGCATTCCCTTTATGGAGCGCGTAGTTGGGCGGGACCCGTCGCAGACCTATTGCTGATTCGTTGACACCGATGGAGGCGTTGGTGGAGGCGTGCGCGCGCAATGCGCCGGTCGAGATCGTGCAAGCGGACCTTGCAGGAGTTGAGCCCTTCGCCCGGGGAAGGATGCTCGAGATCGAGTCGGGCGTGATCGTGCTCGAGGAAGTGCAGATCATCGGCAAGACCGCGAAGTTTGGGAAGAAGACGCCGCTGCTGGGGTATTTTAGGTTTGGGAGCAGGCTCTTCGAGTTCAGGTCTCGGGTCATGTCGTCGGCGAAGCCAGTCAAGCTCAACCGGGCGACGCTGGTGCCCGCGATGGACATCCTCATGCCCGAGGCGGTCGAAGAAGGGCAGCGGCGAAACGTCTTCCGTATCCCGCTCGCTGCGCTCAACCCGCCCATACGAGTCGAGTTCTGGTACGGGCCACCGCCCGCCGACGGCAACTACACACTTCAGAAGGATCAGACGAAAGACGGTGACGGGATCACCTGCTCCTTCGAGGGCGGTGAAACCGAAGACGGCGCAGTTCTCGTCCCCTCAAGACGCGCCGATTGGTTCGGTACCCTGATCGACGCCTCGGATGTCGGGCTCGGGATCAACATCGAGAACTGCAGGCTCTCTGATCTGAAGCAATTCAACGATTGCTTCATCAGATTCCAGCTCCCAGAAGATGAAGAAGGACCGCTGACGTTCCGCATCGAGACCAGGCAGATACGGAGCATCCGTGAAGGTGTCATCCGGGTGGGCTGCCTCATCTACGAGGGCAGGGACCGCTGGGCACACGCAGCGAAGGTCCGTAGGCTCTGGTCGTTTCTCACCCAGTGGCAGCGAAAGGTTGTGCGCGTCGTCGATCCCACGGAGCTGGGCAACGCCTAGCGTAGCGGCGTGGTAAACCTGCACCAGGCCATCCCGTCAGAGCAGCAGAGCCTCCCGAGCGACGACGCCTCGACGTTCATCATTAAGATGACCAAGGCGCTGGCGACATACGGAGCGCCAGCGCACAGGCTCGAAGATGCCCTCGTTTCGGTCTCAGAGAGGCTCGGGATCGAAGGCCAGTTCTTTTCTGCACCGACCGCGGTGTTCGCCTCAATCAATGCCCCAGGCGACAAACCCCACACGTATCTGATCAGAGTGCATCCCGGAGAGGTACACCTCGAGCGGATGGTGCAGCTCGACGAGATTCTCATTGAAGTTGGCGAAGGTCGGCTCACGCCCGCCGAGGGTATCCAGCGGATCGAAGCAGCGCTGGCCGAGCCCGACCGGTACGGGGTGCTGCTCACGATCGCCAGCTTCTCAGTCTCATCGGCGTGCGCGTCTCGCTTCTTTGGGGGCGGCCTCAACGAGGTCTTCGCGGCGCTCTTTGTCGGGCTCGCGATCGGTCTGCTGATCGTGCTTGCTTCGCGTGGACGAGACCTTGCAAGGCTCATCGAATTCATGTGCGGGCTGATGGTGTCGTTCGGAGCCGTCGCTTGGGCAAGGCTCGTCCAGCCGATATCTCCCGAGATCCTCATGCTCGCAGGGCTCATCGTGCTCTTCCCGGGCTTGACGCTCACGATGGCTATCAACGAGCTTGCGACACGCAACCTGAGCAGCGGGACCTCGCGGATGATGTCCGCGATTACCGCGCTCGTCTCGATCGGGTTTGGCGTCGCTCTTGGCACAAAGCTCGCCGATATGTTATTTGGTGCAGCGACCACACAGCATGAACCGGGAGGTCTGCCGGCCTGGACACTCTACCTTGCCGTCGCGATTGCACCGGTGGCTCTGACCGTGCTCTTCAAGGCCAGACCCCTGGATACCCCAGCGCTGATTCTCTCGGGGTTGATCGCTTACGCGGGTGCACGGATCGGCGCCCTCAACTTCGGCCCAGAACTCGGCGCCTGCGTTGGCGCGGGCTTAATGGGGCTCTACGCAAACCTGTATAGCCGGGTTGTGAGACGCCCTTCCACAGTGCCATCGACGGTAGGCGTGATGCTGCTCGTGCCCGGGAGCATCAGCTTCCAGAGTGTGTCGTCATTCCTGGCGCACGACGCAGTGGGGGGGATTGAGACAGCGTTCACGACGCTGCTCGTCGCGATGTCGCTTGTCATCGGATTCTTGCTCTCAAACGTGGCGCTCCCACCCAGACGCGCGCTCTAGTCGGCTGGCTGAGGTGTGCTCTCGTCTTCAGTTGACGAGTCATTCTCAGGACCCAGACAATCTTCGAGCACCGCGGCGAGCCGGATACCCGCCTGCTTGAGCCGAAGCTCGGCGATCGGTGCCGTTTCAGTGACATAGTCAGCGCCGACGGTTGTGTTGTTCGTAATCTTGTACGCGTACTTCTCGGCGAGATTGTGCGATTCAAAAGCCCACCGTCCCGAGTTATCAAGCCAGTTTGCTTCTGCGGTGTCAGCGAGCCACGCGACTCGGTCCATCTCGTCGATCGCGTCGTAGAGCCGATCGGCGCGCTCGGGCCAGGCTTCCCCGCTCGACGCGTTCAGGATGCCTGAATCCCAGATGCGGTGCAGGTTCGTGGGCTCATCGAAGAACGTGATTTCGATGCTGTTCCCGCCTCGATCCTCTTCGCGGCCGCCGTGCAAGGGCTGGTGCATATCGCCCACGAAGTGCACGACAAACATGAGCGCTTCACCGCGCTCTTGGGGAGAGGCGCCGCGGTCCTTGAGCACCGCAGCGAACTGGTCAACAGCTGACACAACGCACCCCTCGGGCGGGCAGTCTCGCTTGTGGACGTAGCTGGTCGCGTCGATCGGCATGTTGACGTAGTGCATCGGCGCTGACCACTCATACGCCGGGTCTCGCCTGACAACATCGGCCCAGCTGGCGACCTCGGGAAGGCTGGAGTCTCCGATCAGTTTCTTGATCTCTTCTCGGGCCTCAGGGCTGAGCTCACGCCACGCGATACTCGCGACGATGGCGTGCCCGTCTCTGCCCCAACCGCCGGCGAATGACGCGAAGACGAGTGTGAGCAGGATCGCCGTAACCGGGCGCACAAGCTTGCTGATCTGATGCATGAGTCACTCCTAGTCGGGCTCTGCTTAGGATACGCCCGTTGACCAGAAAGGCCGATTGACAGCTGGGGGTAACCTATGCGAGTTCTGATTGTGATGGCAATGCACGCCGAGGCCAAGCCCGTGGTTCGTGAGCTGGGTCTCAAACCTGTCGAGACGCCACCTTGGGCGGCACCTGTCCCTATGAGGCTCTGGCAGGGTCAGGTGGGGGCGAACGAAGTCGATCTGGTCGTCAACGGGCAAGACTCGGAAACTGGGCTCGACCTCATAGGAACCCAGGCAGCGACCGCGTCGACCATGCTTGGCTGCGAGGCGTTCACTCCTGATCTCGTTGTGTCCGCGGGGACGTGCGGCGGGTTTGCCAAGCGAGGTGGTTCTATCGGGAAGGTCTACCTTGCGACCGATCGTGTCTGGTACCACGATCGCCGCGTTCCTATCCCGGGCTTCGATCTGATGGCGCGGGGTGGATACCCCGTTACCGATTTTCCTGAGATCGGGCGAAGGCTTGGGCTTAAGCCCGGTGTGGTCAGCACGGGCGATTCGCTTGATCTGTCAGACGAGGACAGCAAGCGGATCGAGTCGGTTGGTGCTCACGCGAAGGAGATGGAGGCCGCAGCCGTAGCGTGGGTGGCAGGCCTCTTCGGAGCCCGCTTTACCGCTCTCAAGTCGGTGACCGACATCGTTGACGGGCCTCACCCTCCCGAGGAAGAGTTCTTCGAGAACCTGAATCAGGCGACCGAGAATCTCGCTGCGAAACTGGTGGGCTTTATCAACGAACTCGGTTCGACGGCATAGAGAGCCCTGATCTGACCGGGTGGGGGGGATCTGTATACAATCTCTACCCGCCGATATAGCGGACGAAACAGGCCCAGAGGACCAGACGCATGCGATCGACGACCGAGGCGACGACCGAATTTGAGCGCAAAGACCGCTGCGAAGGGCTTGACCACAGGCCGAGGGTGCTTCTTGGGAAGATGGGCCTCGACGGTCACGACCGTGGCGTGAAGGTCATCGCCCGTGCGCTGCGCGATTCGGGTATTCACGTGATCTACTCGGGTCTCTGGCAGACGCCGATGAGCCTTGCGATCTCAGCAAGAGATGAAGATGTCGATGTCGTCGCGGCGAGCATGATGAGCAACTCGCACCTATCGCTCGGCCCAAGGCTGATTGAGTCGTTGACGAAGGTCGGCAGGCCCAACATCCCGGTACACATGGGGGGCATCCTGCCTCAGGACGACATCCCGAAACTCATCGAGGCGGGCATCGCCAAGTGCTTTACGACAGGCATTGGGCTGCAGGACGTTGTCGACGCGGTGACCGAGACCGTCAAACCATTTGATGCTGAGATCGCTGGTGCTTCGCCTACTGCGCAGCTCGCCAGAGATATCACCTTTGCGCACGAGGACAAGCCCGTCAGGTCCTCGGCGAATCGCAGGCGTCCGAAGCGCGTGCTTGGTATCACGGGCTCACCGGGTGCTGGCAAGAGCACGTTGGTCGCTCAGCTTGTCGGCGAACACTCCCGAAGAGCAAAGACTGATCCATCGCTCGGCAGATGTGCCGTGATCGCGTTCGACCCGATGAGTCCAATCACAGGTGGCGCTCTTCTCGGCGATCGGCTCCGGGTCGATTTCAACAACCTGGGCGAAGAGGTTTTCTACCGCTCGCTTGCGATCCGCGGCGAGGACTACCGCTCGCTCGACGTCATCCTTGAACTGATAGGCGGAGCTGCCGAGGGTGACGAGGCTTACGACACCGTCTTCGTCGAGACCGTTGGGGCGGGTCAGAACGAGACCCGGATCCGCGACCACGTCGATACGACCGCGGTCGTGCTGACGCCGGGCATGGGTGATTCGGTGCAGATGGACAAGGCGGGCATCCTCGAGATCGCGGACCTGTTCGTCTGCAACAAGGCGGATCACCCGGGCGAGAACGAGCTTGTGCGGGATCTGCGCGAGATTGCCGGAAAGCGCCAGATCCTGGAAACCGTGGCGACGCACGCCAAGGGCATCCCGGAATTGCTCGATGCGCTGAAGTAATCACTGATTGCCGGATTCGGCGATGAGACGTCGGCGGCGGACGTAGTATCGCCCTCGGCATGACTGACAAACCAAACACACACGATGAGCCCAACGAACAGGAACTGGCGATCGATGCACAGACGCTCGATCCTTCGCAGGAATCCTGCGCCCCTGTCAAGAAAGGCGAGAGGCAACTCCTGACCGAGGACGGCAGGCTCACGCGTGGTCGGCTCGCTGGCCTCTCGATGAACAGGGCGATCTGGATCCTCGCTTGGCCCATCCTCGTCGAGAGTTATTTGAACTCACTTGTGGGCCTGACAGACACGATGCTGGCGTCCCAGATTTCTGCAGAGGCGACCGATGCGATCGGCGTGGCTTCCTACTTTGTCTGGTTCATCGGACTCGTGGCGATGGCGCTGGCGACGGGCGCGACGGCGCTCGTGAGCAGATCCGTGGGCAAGCACAGGCTCTCGGTCGCCAACGCCGCGGTGGGGCAGACCTACCTCGTCGCTATCGTTTCTGGTTTGATTGTCGGCGGGCTGATGGCGCTGTGTGCGCCGTTCATCGCTGAGCTTGTCAACCTCAAGGGCGGTGCGCGCGAGGCGTTCATCGGTTACCTGCGGATCGTGTCTGCGGGTGTGCCGATGAGCTCTGTGCTGTTCTCGGGGATTGCGTGCCTGAGGGGCGCTGGAGATTCGTACAGGCCTCTGGTTGCAATGGGCGTGTGCAACGTTGTGAACATATTTGTCAAGATCGGAAG
>WUAK01000150.1 GCA_009827205.1 Phycisphaeraceae bacterium
CTTCCGATCTGCGACCTTTGTAACCGCATCCACAACCTGCTTGATCTGCTCGTCCGTCAGCTCGTGGTGCATCGGGATGCTGAAGACGCGGGTCGCGAGCTTGCGAGCCACGGGCGGGTGGTCTGTGACGTGGTCGGCGAACGCGGGCTGATCGGTCAGGCTCTTGGGGTAGTGCACAGCGCTTGGCACACCCTCGGCGACGAGCGCCTTGATGAACTCGTCGCGCGAGCAGGTGACCTTGTCGAGGTTGAGCTTGAGGCTGTAGAGATGCCAGGCCGAGTCGCCTCCCTTGGTGCGTGTCGGGGTCTCGACGGCGTCGACATCCGCGAAGAGCTGATCGTACTTGTCGGCGACCGCGCGGCGCTTGTTGGTCTCGTCCTCGAGGCGCTGGAATCTCGAGAGGCCGATCGCGCCGGTGATGTCGTTCATGCGGTAGTTGAACCCGATGCTCTCGTGGAGGTACTTCTCGGTCTCGCCGTGCGAGCGGAGCAGGCCCATATCGCGTGCGGTGTTGTCGTCGTTGGTGGTGACGAGGCCGCCCTCGCCTGTGCCGAGGTTCTTGGTTGCGTAGAAGGAGTACGTGCACGCGTCACCGAACGCGCCGATGCCCTTGCCGTTGTACGTGGCAAGGTGCGACTGCGCCGAGTCGTAGATGACCCTGAGGTTGTGCTTCTCGGCGATCGCCTGGATCGCGTCGATGTCGACGGGCATGCCGTAGAGGTGCGTGACCGCGATCGCCTTGGTGTTGGGTGTGATCCGCTTCTCGACATCGGCGGGGTCGACCTGCATGGTGTCCTCGAGCGAGTCGCAGAAGACGAGCTTGCAGCCCTGCGCCGCGAGCATCGAGGCGGTTGCGATGTACGTCCACGCCGGGACGATGACCTCGTCGCCCCGCTCGAGCAGGGCGCCGTAGGCGAGCTGGAGGGCGCAGGTGCCGTTGGCGCAGGTGAGACCGATCTTGGCATCGGACTTCTCGGCGAACTGCTTCTCGAGCTCGGCGCAGTTGGTGTGGGCCCGGAGCATGCCCGAGTGGAGGACTTCGGTGGCGGCTTCGATGTCCTGTGGGTGCAGCTTTGGAGCCATGAAGGGGATGTTGGGCGATGCGACCGGGGAGCCGCCGTTGAGTGCGAGGGTGTCTGCGGTTGAAGTCTCGGGCATGCTGGTTCCTTCCGTTTCCCTTCGGGTGTATACAAATGCTAGGGAAGCGGCGGGGCCTGTCGATGGATAGGCTCGGAAAGTCACACACGGATTGAGACGTCCTTGGATCTGGGAGAAACCCGATGAAGCGACTCGCGGTTGCCTTTCTCGTTGCCTTTGGTGCCCACGCCCAGCCCATGTCTAACGAGGACCTGCCCCCGGCTGAGACATTCGGCATCAAGGCGGTGACCAGACCCAGTCAGGACGCGGTGATGGGTTTCAGCTTCCCGACCTCGGTCATGGAGCGGATGGTCCTCGACGGCGAGGCGGTGATCATGGGCCAGCCGCTGGTCCGTGCCGACGACCGCGAGGCGAAAGCGGCGGTTGTGCTCCAGACGATCCGTGCCGAGAGCACGCTGGATGTCGAAGCCGAGCGAAAGGCGCTGGAACTCGCGGAACTGGAGCTGGAAGCGACGAAGCAGGCGACCGAGGGCGGTGGGGGTTCTCAGTTCGAGCTCCAGCGTTCGCAACTCGCTGCGGACACCGCAAAGCTCAGGCTGGATGCGAGCCAGCAACGGCTTCAAGAGCAGCAGGTCCAGCTCGAACAGCTCCAGGCGAGGCTCGACAAACATACTGTTTCGGCCCCTTTCGACGGCATCGTGGAGTCGGTGCTTGTCGCGGTCGGGGATTCGGTGCGTGAGTCGGATCCAGTTGTTCGGGTAGTGTCAGTAGATCCGCTCTGGATCGACGTTGCGACACCGACAGAAGCGACCATGGGTCTTGAAGACGGGGATCCGGCTTGGTGTCTGGTGCGGATTGGTGATGACGTGCGTTTGCTGGACGCTACGATTGTGGGCATCAGCCCGGTGGCTGATTCGGTGACCGGGGCCAGACGAGTCCGGGTCGAGGCGTCGAATCCGAGGGGTTTGCCAGCGGGTCTGACGGCATTTGTTCGGTTCGGTGAGCCGGACGGCGCGTGGGCGGAGCTCGCCGCGGACGCAAGCGGGGACGAAACGAGCGCTGGCGGCTGACGGTGGGCGTCGGCTGGCGCATCAGCGAGACAGAGCCGACGTGATAGATCTTTCGAAACTCAACGCGCCTGGGTGGCGCCGGATCGTTGCCGACCTGACGCAGGCCGCGGGCGACGAGCGGGCGTTCCCGAATCACTTGCTCGCCGCGATGGGCCAGGTTGCCGGTGCGCGCCAGGCCGCGATCTTCGTGCAGGGCGGCGCGGGGCAGTCGGGTGAACCGAACCAGCCGACCGCGACACTCATCTGGCCACACAGCCCTGCAGAGGGCGAGAACGCGAACGACTCGCTGGGTGAGCCCGGTGTGATGCGCGCCAGCGCCGCCAGCGCGCTGGACACATCGAACACACAGGTGTTCGGTCTGGGCTCTGACGATGGGCTGTACGACGACACGCACGCCAACGGGTACGCGCTTGCGCTCCCGGTCGGGAGTATGCCCGCGGCTGATGCGGATCCGAAGCCGGCATTCGTGGTTGTGCTGCTGCTCGATCAGCGATCAAAGGGTGCGATGCAGTCGACGATCGCGCTGTGCGAGCTCTTGGCGGGATACGCGCATCTGGCGAGCACACGGAGCCAGCTCTCGAGGCTGCGCTCTGCGGGTGCAGCCCTCGAGCTTGCGACGAGGCTTATCGCGTCGATCAACAGCGCGACGGGTTTCAAGGGCTCTGCGATGCAGCTCGTCAACGACTTGTGCAGGCATCTCAAGGCCGACCGGGTGGCGCTTGGTTGGCGTGACGGCATCGCGGGCGCTGCGCAGAGTACCGACGACCTCATCATCGAGCGTGATTCCACTCCCGTAAAGGTCGTGGCGCTCAGCGACACGGAGCACGTGGACAAACGTATGGCGATGGTCCGCAAGCTCGCCTCCGCGATGGACGAGTGCCTCGATCAGGATCAGCCCGTTGTTTTCCCGGTGCCCGAGGCAGGCGAGCAGAGCGACCCGGCGCTATCCCAGACGATCACCCACGCGCACCGCGAGCTCGCGTCGAGCGATGCGAACCTGAAGGTCACATCGCTCCCGCTCCGCGACGGCGATGATGCTCTGGGTGTCATCACGATCGAGTCTGCGCAGGTTGGACAATCGATCGATATTCGCACGGTTGAGTTGTTGCAAGCGACGATGGATCTGGTTGCACCGGTGCTGCGTCTTCGAAAGAGCGACGACAGGCCCATCCCCGCGAGGCTCAAGGACGAGGTCCGCAAGGTGGGCGCTTGGGCGGTGGGGCCGAAGCACACACTCTGGAAGCTTGCTGGCATCGCGGTGATGATCGTCGCTCTCGTGGTGACGTTCGTGTCCGTGCCGTACCGCGTCGAAGCAACGGTGCAGCTGAGACCTGTCGAACGCCGCGTGCTTGCGGTTCCTTTCGAGGGGATTGTGAGCGAGGTGACGCCGCAGGCCGAGGCTGGCAAGCGCGTCGAGGCGGGTCAGCTGCTTGTCAAGCTGGACACGAGCGAGCTTGAGCTCAGCGCGATCGAAGCGCAGCAGCAACTATCGCAGGCCGAGGCGCAGGCAGCGGACGCGATGCGTCAGGGCCAAGGCGCCGAGCAGCAGCAGGCCGAGGCGAAGGCGCGGCAGTCACAGGCGAGGCTCGATCTGCTCAGGCAGCGGATCGCCAGCGCCGAGATCCGCGCACCGATCGACGGCACGATCATCGCGGGCGACCTGACCGAGCGTGTCGGCGCGAGGCTCAAGCTCGGTGAACCGCTCTTTGAGATCGCGCCACTTGCGGACATGAGGCTGATCGCGGAGGTGCAGGACTCCGACATCGGGCTCGTCCTCCGCGCACTCGAGGAAGACGGCATGTCGGGCAGCGTCGCCACGAAGGCGTACCCGGACAGACGGTTCCCGCTCACGGTCGAGCGCGTCGTGCCGATGGCGCAGGCGCAAGAGGGCAAGAACTCTTTCCTGGTGTACGCGAGGCTCGACGAATCGGCGGGCTGGATGAGACCTGGGATGGAGGGGCTTGCCAAGCTCGAGGTAGGCGATCGCACGCTGCTCTGGATCGGGTCGCGCCGGATCGTGGACAAGCTGCGTCTCTGGTTGTGGTGGTGAGCTAGCAAGTGGCCGAGCGTTCGACATTCAGCCCGCACTGGCACCGCGTCGCACCGACGAAACCAAGGTTGCGCCCGCACGTGCAGATCACACGGCAGCGGTACCGCGGCAGGCGCTGGCACGTGGTTCACGACCCGGCATCGAATAAATTCTACAGACTGAACGCGGTCTCGCACGAGCTCGTCGGGTTGCTCGACGGCGTGCGAACAGTAGAGCAGGCGTGGAACATCGTGCTCGATCGGCACGGCGATATGGCGCCGACCCAACCCGAGGTCATCCAGCTCATCTCGAATCTCTACAACGCGAACCTACTCTCGATCGAGGCGACGCCCGAGACCGAGCAGCTGCTCCGCCGGCAGCGCGATCGGCTGGCGCAGAAGGTCAAGAGCCAGGCTCTTGGCATCATGTACTTCCGCATCAAGCTCTTCAATCCGGACGGCATTATCTCGGCGGTGGAGCCGACGCTCAGGCCGATCATCAACAAGTGGGGCTTTCTCGCTTGGATCGTGTTTGTGCTTTTTACCCTCACGAGGCTCGGCTCGCACAGCGAAGCACTCGCGAGCGGGTTCAAGGACGCGATCGCGCCTTCGAACTGGGGCTGGCTGATCGTTGTGTACGTCGTTGCCAAGGCGTTCCACGAGATGGGTCACGGCGTGATCTGCAAACGTTTCGGCGGGCAGGTTCCCGAGTTCGGTGCGCTGCTGCTCGTGCTGGTGCCTTCGCCTTACGTTGACGCGTCGGCGTGCTGGGGCTTTGCGAGCCGGTGGCATCGGATCGCGGTCGGCGCGGGCGGGATGATCTTTGAGTTGTTCCTCGCGGCGATCATGGCGCACGTCTGGCTGGCGACACCCGAGGGCACGCTTGTTCATCAGCTCGCCTACAACGCGATGCTGACCGCCGGTCTCTCGACGGTGCTCTTCAACGCGAACCCGCTGATGCGTTTCGACGGCTACTACATCCTCTCGGATCTGCTCGAGATCCCGAACATGATGCAGCAGTCGTTCAAGCAGCTGCAGTTCTACATGCAGAAGTACGTCTACAGGCTCGAGGATGTGTCACCCCCGACGACGAAACCCGGCGAAGCGGGGATCCTGACTGTCTATGGGATCTCTGCGCTGGCGTACCGGATCTTCCTGTTCATCACGATCACGCTCTATGTCATGGGCAAGCTCTTTGCGATCGGTCTCATTCTCGCGCTGTGGACAGCCGCGGCGTGGTTCATCATGCCGGTGGGGAAGCTCGTGAAGTGGCTGAGCTCGGGCCCGAAGCTCGCGGACCAGAGGCCGAAGGCTATCGGGGTCACGCTCGGGCTCATCGCGCTCGGCGCGGTGCTGATCGGACTCATCCCCATGCCCGATGTTCGGCGTGGTGTCGGAGTTGTCGAGAGCCTTGAGCGGACTGGTGTGTACATCGGTGAGACGGGATTCGTGCTCGACGCGTACGCGAAGCCCGGTGATTATCTCGAAGAAGGACAGGTCATCGCTGTTCTTGAGAGCCCCCAGCTCGAGTCGCAGATCGAGATCTCGCGGGCGATGCTCGCCGAGTACGAGAGCATCGAGCGTGAGGCGACGGCGCGCAGCCCATCGGCGGTGCCCGTTGCGCGAGAGCGCGTCGCGGCAGCGTCCTCGGCGCTGAAATTTATGCTCGAACGTGCGGATCGGCTCGTGATCCGTGCACCGCACGCTGGGCGTTACGTCGGGAACGATCCGCACGACATGATCGGGCAGATGGCTAGCTCCGGCGAGGCACTGGGCGAGGTGGTCGACACGGAGAATGTGCGTGTCGCTGCTTCGATGACCCAGACCGAGGCGGCTTGGTTGTTTGACGAGGTCGAGAAGCCGCGCGTTGCGATCAGACCAGTCTCGATGCCCGATGTCATTGTTGGGGGCGAAAGCATCCGAGCGATAGACGCGGGTCAGGTGTATCTGCCTCATGCGAGCCTCGGGTTCGCGGGCGGCGGGACGATCAAGACGGCGCGCGATGATCAGACGGGGCTGAGGACCGAGACGGCGCAGTTCATCGTGTATGTCGAGCCCAGTGAGAATGAAAGCTGGTCTGGCGTACCGGGCGAGCGGGTGCATCTGAGGTTCCGACTGAGCGCCAAGCCTCTGGCGGTGCAGTGGGTTGATCGTCTGCACAAGCTGATCCAGGGCCGGGTGCAGCTGTGACGGTAGCGGACGCGAGTCTGAACAGGTACCACGCGCTATTCGAGGCGGTGCGCGCACGAAAGCGCCGGGTCCAGACGCTCAAGGGCGCTGATCAACTCGTTGCCTGGGGAGCGCTCAAGCTGAGACAGCGCCGATCGCGGCTCGCGGTGCTCATGCAATGGGCCGAGTCTGTAGATCTGCTTGCTTCTGAGATCCGCAGTCTTCCGGAGACAGCGCTCGATGCGCAGATTGAAGAGCTGCGAGGCGCATTCGTCCGCGGTCGCGCAAGCCACGAGCAGGTGCTCCGAGCCTTAGCGGTTGTTCGTGAAGTCGCGAGCCGCGCAACGGGTGAGGAAGCGTACGTGGTCCAGCTGGCGGGAGCGCTTGCGCTCTTGCACGGCAGGATTGCAGAGATGGTGACCGGTGAGGGCAAGACGCTGACCGGCTCTCTCGCGGCGCCACTCCTGGCGTGGCAGATCGGAAGAGCA
>WUAK01000016.1 GCA_009827205.1 Phycisphaeraceae bacterium
CAACGTGATGCCTCTGCTGCTGGCGGTCGTGTTCTACGCGCACCAGAAGTTCCTGACACCCGCGACGACAACAACGCTCACACCCGAGCAGCAGAGCCAGCAGAAGATGATCAAGATCATGACGGTGGTCATGTTCCCGGTCATCATGTACAACGCTCCGTCCGGGCTCGCGCTGTACTTCATCGCAAACTCCACGATCGCGATCATCGAGAACAGCTGGATACGTGCGCACATCAAGAAGCACGACCTGCTCGAGGTGAAGAAGAAGCCCAAGAAGCCCCGGGGCGGGTTCATGGCAAGGCTTCAGGAGATCGCCGACAAGCAGCAAGCCATCCGCGAGCAGCAGCAGCGGATGCGTGAGGGCGCCAAGGGTGGACCCAAGAAGCCGGGCGGTGAGTCCGCAGCGCAGCGTGCGATGCGCAAGGGCCGGGAGTGACCAAACCCGGGTCCATCGCCTCGAGTGCTTCCGCACCGGGCAGTGCGCCCCGTGCGGTGATCAGGCTCTCCGGCGATCTGACGGATTTCCAGCCGCTGTTTGATGAGACAATCGAACGAAGCCGTGGCGCGCGGTTCGTAACTATGAAGCTTGGTGAAGCAAGGCTTCGTGCGATGATTGCGGTGACAGTTGCTCCCAACTCGTACACGGGCGAAGACTCGATCGATCTGTTCATCCCGGGCGGATCCGCGGTTGTGTCGCGCGCTCTGCGCGAGATCATCGCCTTGCCCGGCGTGCGCCAGGCCGACGCTGGGGAGTTCACAGCTCGCGCGTACACCAACGGCAAGCTCACGATCGATCAGGCGAAAGCCGTTGCAGCGACGATCGCTGCTGAGAATGAAGCCGAGCTCGCCGAGGTCAACCGCCTCATGAGCCAAAGCCTGGGCGAGAAGGCGACGGGCTGGGCCTCTGAGGTCTCGGAGTGTCTTGCGCTCGTTGAGGCGGGGATCGACTTCGCGGATCAGGAGGACGTGGTCGCGATCGAGCCCAAAGCCCTTTCTGATCGGCTCGCTTTGGTGCTCGGCGAAATTGGTGGGTTTGTTTCTGGAGAGAAGCCGCGCGAATCTCGGGCGGATGTACCTCGAGTGGTGCTCGCCGGGAGGCCGAGCGCAGGCAAGAGCACGCTTTTCAACGCGCTCGTCGGTAAGCGGCGCTCGGTTGTGGACGAAGCGCCGGGGACCACGCGCGACGCAATCGCCGAGATTGTCCAGTTGCCGGGAGGGTCGAAGGTCGAGCTTGTCGATCTCGCGGGCCTTGAGGATATCGCCGACGACGGGTTGAGCAGAGCTATCTCGAAGCGCACGGCCTCAGAGATCGAAGCCGCCGATGCCGTGCTTCATTGCGATCCAAACGGCACTTTCGAGGACGAGTTACCGGGTGCACAGAGCGCGCTGCGTGTGCGCACCAAGGCGGATCTCCCGATAGCGCACGAGTCGCGCGCCGATGTCGATGTCTGTGCCCTCGACGGCTGGCATCTCGACGATCTGAGAAGCGAGATCGCGCGGGCGGCGGGGCTCGCTGGCCCCTCGGCGGGAGGTGTCATCGCGGCGAGGATCGACAGCGCTCTGCGCGAGGCAATGGCTCACATGCAGAGCGCGCAGGGTTTGGCCCAAGCGAAGGAATCGCAGTGGGAACTCATCGCGGGCGAACTCAGGCTCGCCCTGGATGAGCTGGGCGTGATCTCGGGGCGTATCGATCCGGACGAGGTGCTGGGGCTGATCTTCCAGACGTTCTGCATCGGCAAGTGAGCTATCCGCGGTGCTGACGCGCCACCGATTCGGTGAATCCCGAGAGGTATCGCTCAACGAAGGCGCGCGCCGCCTGACTCGTGGACTCCGCGTCTCGACCCCAGCAGCACGCGAGCGTGTCGTCGGCACGGATGTCCATCTGCACAATCAGCACGTCCTTCACGGAGTACACGTCGGGGAGCTTGTCGGCCAGGAACGCCGAGAGCGCGTTGAGCTCGGGCTCGCCCACGGAGATCGTCGGCCTCGTGCGCAAACGCTCGTCGTTGAGGTACCAGAGATCCGTGCACACGATCGCGGATAGCTCGGGGCAGGACTGCTCGAGCTCGTCGTCGAGCTGATCGGCGAGCCAGTTGGCGGTCGGACGGTCTGATATCTCGGCGCGGATGTGTGCGCCCACGACGACGGGCACGATCGTGTTGATATCGACGTTACCGGTGAGTCCAAGAACCATGTTCTGAGCTTACCGGGCTCGCGGTGGGGGCGGCGTGTCTCCTTTGACCGGCAGAGCCGGTATCTCCTGAATGGGGCGTGAATCGATCTGTCCCCACCTGGCATGCTGCTGGCGTATCAACCCGATGAGTTTCCGGCTGCCGGGTGCGCGAGGGAGAGAGCGCGGCATTCAGGCCGTCGGGAGAGAGACTATGCCGCTACGGATCGGTGACATTCTTGTAGAGCTCGGAGTGCTGACCGAGCACATGCGCGAGGAGATCCTCGAGGAACAGCGCGTCGTGGGCAAGCCCTTCGGTGAGCTCGCCGAGCGCATGTTCGGCATCGACCCGGGCAAGGTCGAAGACGCCTGGGCGCGTCAGTACGAGCAGATCGCGGGCGTCTACAGCTTCGCCAGCGGGAAGCCCGATGAGGAAGCGCTCGCGTGCGTCACCGCCAGGCAGGCGTGGCAGTTCAAGCTCCTGCCGGTGCGTTTCGAGCACGGCGAGCTCATGATGGTCACAACCCGAGAGAACCTGCCTAGGGCGCTCCGCTTCGCTGCAACTCAGCTCACACAGGTCTGTTTCTTTGTGACGACGCCCGCTGATGAACTCGCCGAGGCGTTGCAGGACGTGTTCCCGATGCCGGGCTTCGGTGTCGAGACGATCGAGGCCCCGGCGCCAAGGCTCGCGCGTAAAGCGGGCTGATGCCTGTCGGTTAGAGCTCGGGGCCTACGATAGCCCCGGATGAGCCAGACCGCCCCAGAAACATCGAAGGACTCAGAGGTCCGCACGGTCAGTTTCGTCAGCCTCGGCTGCCCGAAGAACCTTGTGGATTCCGAGAAGATGCTCGGCACGCTCGCCGCCGACGGGCTGATGCCAGTGTCGTACCACCCGTCCGAAGACGAGCGCTGGGACGACGCCGGGCACACCGAGGGGCGCTCGCTCGGCGAGGGCGATCACGTCGCGACCGACGAGGGCGTTGATCCTGCCGACGCGGTGGTCATCAACACCTGCGGCTTTCTCGAAGCCTCCAAAGACGAATCCCTGGCGGTGATCAAGGACGCTGTCCGCGCAAAGGAGGCGGGTCGCGTCAAGCGTGTCGTCGTCGCCGGGTGTCTGGTTCAGCGGCACCGCGCGAAGATGCTCGAGTGGGAACCCGGCATCGATGCGATGATCGGTGTTTTCGATCGCGACAAGGTCATCGAGGCGGTGCGCGGGATCAGGCCCGAGCGGCAGGGGCTCGAAGACTCGGGCGAGTCGCCCAAGTACTGGGTCTCGGCAAACGCGCTGCTTGCGGCGCGCGAGCGAGGGATGCAGACGACGGGCCTGACTGTGCAGGGCAAAGACGGCAAAGGCATCGGGTATTTCGAGGACGACTCGGCGAGGCTACGCCTAACACCCAGGCACTACGCGTACCTGCGGATGAGCGAGGGCTGCAACCAGGCGTGTGCGTTCTGCACGATCCCGTCGATCCGCGGCAAGATGCGCAGCAAGCCCGTTGACAGAGTCGTCAGCGAAGCGAAAGAGCTGCTCGCCGATGGCGCGTTCGAGCTCAATCTGATCGGGCAGGACACAACGAGCTACGGCGACGACATCGGGCTCGGTTTCGACGAGTCATCTGGCAAGGGCGGCTTGCCCGAGCTGCTCCGCGCGGTCAACGGCGCCGTGAAGGATGCGGGTGGTCACGGCTGGGTGAGGCTCATGTACGCCTACCCGAGCAACTTCCGCGACGAGTTCATCGACGCGTTCGCGGAGCTCTCACAAAACGGACACGTGCTGCCCTACATCGATATCCCGCTCCAGCACGCGAGCCAGCGGATGCTCGAGATGATGCGCAGGCACGTGGACGCGTCGCAGCAGCTCGAGCTCATGCACAAGCTCCGCGAGCGCATCCCTGGCATCGCGATCCGCACGACGTTCATCTCGGGCTTCCCGGGCGAGACGCAGGAAGACCACGAAGAGCTGCTCTCGTTCATCGACGAGGTCGGGTTCGACGCGGTTGGCGTGTTCGAGTACTCCAGGGAGCCCGGCACACCCGCGGGGACCATGGAAGAAGACCCGGCGCTGGCGGTCCTACAAGAGGTGAAAGCGCAGCGCAAGGCAGAGATCATGCAACTCCAGCAGAGCATCGCCTTCGAGCAGGCTGATTTCTTGGCGGGTCAGTGGGACGAGAAGGATCCGCTCGAGTCGGGCGTGCAGCTGGACATCCTGATCGACCGCGACACGGGCAGCGAGGTTGAGGCGACCGCCGGCGTATCAACGGGCGGCAGGCTCTATCAGGGCCGGGCGTACCACCAGGCGCCGCAGATCGACAGCGTGACCTACGTGCAGTCGCGCCAGCAGCTCTCGCCGGGCGAACTCGTCCGCTGCGCGATCGTCGCTGCCGATGGCTACGACCTGATCGCAAGGCCGCTGGCGGATCTGGATCCGACGGTCAGACTCAACGTGCTCAAATAATCAGTTGATATAGAAAATATACCTGAACGGGTTGTCACCGAACGCGTCTTCGAAGTCGCGCCAGAGGAAGTCGCGGGTGTACTCGCCTTCTTCGAGGTATGGCGCCGCGGCGGTGCCTTGGATCCAGAGCAGGACATCGAGGGTCTCCGGTTCCTGGAATACGCGTTTGAGGTCGATGCCTTGCGAGCCGTCGCCGCGCCAGAAGCGGACGAGCTTCTCGCCCCTGAGCGCATCCTCGGTCTCGTCGAGCAGGTCTCTCCAGAGCCTGATGCGTTCGTCGGTCATCTTCATGCCGCGGAGGGCGGCGTCCTGGTTGGGGTTCGGTAGCCACTCCCGGTCGTTGTCGGTCTCCATGAGCGCGTAGACCCACATCGCCCTGCTGTGCTCGATGGCTTTCAGGAAGTGCTGGCGGGCGTTCTCCATCCGCTCAGGTTCATCGACCTCGAACCGGAGTGAGTGGAAGAAAGCGATCATGTCCGTCACGTCGAGCCCGGACATCGTTGGGTCAAAGAGCGTGCGCTGCTGGAGGAACTCGTAGGGCGTGTCGGTGTTGGGGAAGATGATGTGCCCGGCTCGGTTGTAGATGTTTGAGAAATCGTGCGCCAGGAACATCTCGCCCATCGCACGGAAGACGTGCGTGTAGGCGATCATCCAATCCACGTCGGCGCGGTCCGCGGCAACAACGAACGAGGGGACTTCACCTCCGGCGGGTCGGCCCCCGGTGAAGAGGACGTTGAGCGCGATGCCCGCGCGTTCGTTGTCCGAGGCGATGCCGTTGCCGTTGAGATCGAACCGGAGCTTTGCGAGGTCGACTTCGAGCTTGACTGCCGGGTCTTTGATCTCGGCGAGGATCGCGTGCGCCTCGTCGAGTTCTTCCATCCATTGGAGCATGAAGCGGTCGATCTCTTCGAGGGTGAGTTTCTCAGGGTCAGGGTTGCCCGGGATCGAGGCGACCATGGGGAAGACGAACACGCTCGCCTGGCGCGTCGGGTTGCCGGCGCCGTAGCGGTAGAGCCACTGGCTCGTTGTCTCGCCTGTCATGATGATCTTGAGCATGCCGAGCGCCAGCCTGGCCCGGTCGTCGTCCGGGTTCGCGGCGACGATGTCTTCGAGCGCGGCGAGCGATTCGGTCATAGTGCCCGAGCCGACCTGCCCGAGCAGCGCCTCGTCGACCGGGTCGGCGTGTGCGGCAAGCGTCAGCAGGCAGGCAAGCGATGCGATGATCTGGCGGAGCATTTTCGGTCTCCTTTGGTGATGTGAGTCCATACTAACACATAGAGAGACCTGCTTGGGATTTGGTGCCCGAAAGTGGTCCCGAGACTGGCCTGTGGACGATGGCCATGTGTGCTCCGCAACGGCCAAATCCTGTTCCTGTGCGCGCTCGCCCTGCTGACGCTTGGCGTGCTCATGGTCACCAGCGCCGGCATGCAGATCGAGCAGGCCTCGGCGGAGCAGCCCATCCAGGGAGACGGCGGGCTCTCGCCCATCGCGATTCTGTCTGGGCGGATCGGGATCTACGCCGCCCTGGCGATCGGTGCGATGGCGGTGGCCGCGTTTGCGCCGGCCTCGATCGTGGACAGGGTGATCAGGCCGAGGCCTCACAGGTTCTATCAGATCCTCGGGATCGGTGCACTCGTTCTGGTCGGCTCGCTGCTGCTCGTGTACCTACCCGGTATTGCGCGAGAGAAGAACTTTTCTTCTAGGTGGATCGAAGTCCCCGCGCCGGTCCTGGGCAGGGTTTCGATTCAGCCGAGCGAATTCGTGAAGTGGAGCCTGCTCGGTCTCTTCGCGTGGTGTGCGGTGAGCGCGGGCGATCGGCTCCGTTCATTCTGGCTCGGCCTTGTTCCGATGCTGATCGTGCTGGGCATGGTCAGCGCGGTGATCATGAAGGAAGACCTTGGGACTGCTGTGCTCGTCGGCACGACTGGGATCATCATCCTGATCGCGGCGGGTGCCAAATTCTGGCACATCGGAGCGCTGGCTCCCGTGGGGCTAGGCGTCGTCGCAGCCGGGCTCTTCACAAGCGAGTACCGCATGAAGCGCGTGACCTCGTTCGTCGATCCTTACGCGGACCCCGCGGGCGACGGGTTCCACATCATCCAGTCGATGGGCGCGATTGCAAACGGCGAGGGCGTCGGTCGCGGGCTCGGCCACGGGCTGCAGAAGTTCGGCTATCTCCCCGAGGACACGACCGACTTCATCTTCGCGATCATCTCCGAGGAGCTTGGTCTCTTTGGTGTTGCTCTGGTCTTGTTTCTGTACTGCGTGCTCCTCACGACCGGTTCGGACATAGCAAAGCGAGAGCAGCGTCCAGTCGCCAGGCTCTTCATCCTCGGTGTGATCGCGACGATCGGGCTCCAGGCGTGTATCAATCTGCTGGTGGTCACGAAGCTGGCGCCCACCAAGGGCATCGCGCTGCCCCTGATCAGTTCGGGCGGCACGGGCTGGATCTTGACTTCCGCGGCTCTGGGCCTGATCATCCGCTTCGACCGCTCGCAGCTGCTCGGCGTGGCACTTCCTGCCGAGCCAGCCGATGACGCGGAGGCGGAAGCCGACCCTCCGAGCGAGCCTGTCGGCGCGCTGGCATGAGCAAGCGATACGAACTGGGCGTTGTCTTCGCGGGTGGTGGCACGGGCGGGCATATCCAACCAAACTTGGCGATCGCTGAACAGCTTGCTCTACTCATGCCAGGAAACGTCAGAGGCACGTTTGTGACCTCGGAGCGTCCGATCGACGCGAAGGTGCTCTCAGACGAAGCAATCGAGGGATTCGAGTTCGATCAGCTCGTCTCGCCCGCTAAACCGATCGCGATGAAGCCGATGGCGCTTGCAAGGTTTGTCCTGAACTGGGGCGGCTCGGTCCGCGCCGGGCGGCGGGCGATACGCGAGCTGAAACAGTCGTGTGATCGTGTTGTTGTTGTCTCAACGGGCGGGTTTGTGTCACCGGGCGTCGCGATGGGCGCGCGAGCAGAGGGCGTGCCGAGCGTGCTCGTGAATCTTGATGCGGTGCCCGGCAAGGCGAACAGACTCATGAAGCGTTGGGCAACGAGGCAGCTCACGAGCGCGCCGACCTCTGACGCCAGGCTCGAACGCATCGCGCCGATCGTTCGCCGGAGTATGCTCGAAACACCCTCGCAAGAGGAAGCAAGAGCGCAATTCGAGCTCGACGAGAGCAGGCACACGCTTCTGGTGACCGGGGGCAGTCAGGGTGCTCAGTCTGTGAACGACTTTGTTGTGCGCGCGCTTAAGGAACTCGAGGATGAGATGGACATCGCGTCTTGGCAGGTGATCCACCAGTGCGGCAAGGGCGCTGAGGAGTCGCTCACCGAGGGATATGACGCTCTCGGCATTCGGGCGTGGGTGGGGGCGTACATCGAACGGATGGACCTCGCGTTCGCGGCGAGCGATGCGGCTGTCACTCGAGGCGGTGCGGGCACGATCGCCGACCTCTGGGCGACCAGGACTCCGGGGCTGGTGCTGCCCTACCCGTACCACGCGGATGAGCACCAGAAAGTGAACGCGAAAGAGCTTGAGGATGCCGGCGGGGTGTCGGTTGGATCTGACAGAATTGAGCCCGGAGTGAACGTGCGCGAGAACCTGGAGAAGCTGCGCAAGCTTTTCGACCCCGAATTGAGGCGTGAGATGTCGGTTGCGATAGAAGGCCTTGGCGCCGCGGATGGTGCCCGGTCGGTTGCGCTCATAGTTCTTGAATTGGCCGAGGTTTCCGCTTCCGCCGGGTGAGTCGGCAGGGGTAGACTCCCGACGATGTCAGCCGAAGAAGCGCCATCCAAGGGAGTGGGTGCCGTCTGCGTTCTGCTCTGTTCGGGCGAAGCGCCGGGGGAACTGATCGCGTCGATGCGGACGCGCGGGGTCTCGCCCGTGGTGTGCCGATCCGCGTTCGCAGCGATGGCTGAGATCTGCACCGTCGGTACGATCGGGAACGTTCCAAAGGGCGGTGCGATCCTGCTCATTGCTGAGCCGTCGACCGTTCGTGGGAAGAAGGCGTTGTTGTTGTCGTGCAAGAAGTACGCGCCCTGGCTCCGACTCTGGGTGTACCAGCACGACGCTTCGATCCAGCTCAGGCCTCTTGATGTCTCGCAGCTGGGGATCGAGGATGACGAAGTAGATCAGCCCAGCGATGCGATCCCGATGCACGCACCGTCGCCGCGGATGGGCAGCCTCCACAACCGGCCGATAATCAAGAATGCGCCGCCCGCTCTGCGTCTCTCGGGCGAGGGCGAGGTGGTTTCCCAGAACCCCCCCGAGATCGGCGACGAACCTGAAGATGGTCAGCCTATGTCTGGGCGTCTCTTGACCGATGAAGAGTTGAGCATGCTGCTCTCGGATGAACTGGATCACGACGACTGATGATGGGCGGCCACGGCACATCCCAAGGCTCGTTCTCGGGCTCGCACACACCAGAGCCAATCTCTGCGATCGTCGTGCTCGTCGGGCGAACAGGTCTCGATGCCAAACTCAGGCTTGATCCAGATCTTGAACTCATCCGGGTGAAGTCTCCCCTCGACGCGATAGGCGAGCTGGCCAACCCCGTCGGCGCGAGCGCTGCTCGCACGGTTGTGATTGTTGGTGATGGCGCCGATGTCACGGGACGGTCGGGCACTCCCGAAGAGTTCGTGGCAGCGATGCGAAGGATCGAGCCCGAGGCGGTGGTGTACGCCGCGTTCGAACCGAACACGCCGGTGCCCGCGGCGTACCCGGGTGTAGTGGAACCCACAATCTCGACAGACGAACTCCGCAAGCTGATCCACGGCGAACCCGCATCACGTGAGGTGCCTGGCGCGACGCCAATCTTTGAGACAGCGCCGAGTTCGCCTGAGGAGGAAGAGGCGGAGCCTGCGTTCCGCCCGCTCATGGACGAATCTGGTGATAAATCCGCGGACGATTCGGTTGATGAACCACCTGCTGCTCCACAACAACAGGTTCCTTTGACTCCAGAGCCCGTCTTCGAACCAGAGCCAGCTCCGGTGATCGAGCACGAGCCTCCCGCGTTCAGAAAGCAGACACCACCGGTGGAACAAGAGCCACGCAAAGAACCGTCGGGTGGTGGTCCTGTTGTTGCCAGCGCCGGCGACGGCGCATTGGTCGCGGCGCTGCTTGGCGGCAGGGGTGTGATCGAGCCCGCGATGGACATGCTCCGAGCGCGCGTGGGAAGAGCCGATCTGGAATTC
Organism: Phycisphaeraceae bacterium; assembly: GCA_009827205.1. GTDB lineage: Bacteria > Planctomycetota > Phycisphaerae > Phycisphaerales > UBA1924. Next base: position 9,817 of record WUAK01000016.1, read on the forward strand.
ATCTCGGCGACCGAGCCCGACGCGGGCTCGCTCCGCGGCGCGATCGCGGTCGAATTCGACGGCAAGCGGTTCGGGTACCTCGCGAGCGGTGATGATCCAGAATCATTGCGACCACGAGCTGAGCATGCAGAGGCTGACCAGCAGCTGTTGCAGGAACACGCGCGCTGGCTGGCGGGCTGGCTCGCATTGGCGGATCAGCAGCGGAGGCTCCGCGCTGAGGCGATGACCGACCGCGTGAGCGGTGCTTGGAACAGGCGGTACTTCGACCGCTTCCTGACCGCGGCGATCGAGCAGGCGAGAGACCAGCGCCGGATGCTGACAGTGCTCGTCTTCGATCTCGATAACTTCAAGCAGTTCAACGATGAAATGGGCCACGAGGCGGGGGATGTGATCCTGCGCGAGACAGTGAATCTGCTGCACTCGCTGACCAGGCCCACGGACCGGATCTGCAGGATCGGGGGCGACGAGTTCGCGGTGATCTTCTACGAGCCAGAGGGCCCGCGAGATCAGAATTCGAACCACCCCGAGAACTTCGAGGTGGTCGCCGAGCGCTTCCAGCGGGCGATCACCGAGCAGCGATTCCCGAGGCTCGGCATCGACGCGCCGGGCAGGCTGACCATCTCGGGGGGCCTTGCGACATTCCCGTGGGACGGCGCGACCCCAGACGAACTGCTCCGCAAGGCGGATCAGCTTGCGATGGAATCCAAGCGAACGGGCAAGAACAGCATCACGTTCGGCCACAAGAACAACGGCGAGTGAGCCGGTTCGCGCGTACGCTCATCGCGTGAGCAGCCCCAAAACCAATTTGGCTTATGACCTGATCGCGATCGATATCGATGGCACGCTTGTCGACAAGCAGGGCGTCGTGTCCGAGCAGAACATCGAGGCGATCGAGCGAGCCAGACAAGCCGGGGTCGCGGTGCTGCTCTGCACGGGCCGGAACTACGCCGAGAGCGCGTTCGCCGCCAAAGCCGTCCGCGCAGCGCACCCGATGGTGACAGCGGGTGGGTCGATGGTTGTTGATCCTGATTCGGGTGAGACGCTTCACCGGTTTGCGATGCGAGAGTCGATCGCGCGGGGCGTGGTTGATGTGCTCAACGACGCGGGGCACGCGGCCTTGGTACTCAAAGACCGCAAAGCGTCGGGATTTGATTACTTGGTCGTCTCCGGCGAGGAGGGGCATGACCTGCACCCGGTTACCGCGTGGTGGCTCGATCACATGGAGTTGTCTCGGCGCAATATCGAGACGATGGATGAGGACGAACACCCCGAGTGGACGGTTCGCGTCGGAGCGTGCGGCCCTTCGAGCTTCACCGTGCCGTTGCGAGACGAGATCGATGAGCTGATGGGCGAGAAGGTGACACTCCACTCGTTTCCTGCTGTGACGTCGCGCGAGCACGTGCCAGGATTCGACGGCGAGTTTCACATCCTCGAGGCGTTCGATTCGCTGGCGCACAAGTGGGCGGGCATCACGTGGGTGTGCCAGTCGCTCGGGATTGACCCGTCACGGACCGCTGCGATCGGGGATCAGGTCAACGACATCTCGATGATTCGCAGCGCGGGGCTTGGAATCGCGATGGCCAACGCGATCGATGAGATCCACGATCTTGCGGATCGGGTCACGCTCGATCACAACGAGTCGGGTGTGGCGCACGCGATCGGTCAGATCCTGGCCGGCGAGTGGTAACGATGCAGACGCTCGCGCAGATCAAAGAGATCCTTGAAGAACGCTGCATGTCGCCCAGGCACAAGCTCGGGCAGAACTTTCTGATCGACCACAACCTGATCCGCAAGCTCGTGGACGCCTCGGGCGTCGGCGAGGGCGATCTTGTGCTCGAGGTCGGGCCCGGGACTGGGACGATGACCGAAGAGCTTCTCGAGCGGGGGTGCGAGGTTGTCGCGTGCGAACTCGACAAGGACATGGCAGACCTGCTCCGTGACCGATTGGGCGGGCATGAGCGATTCAGACTGATCGAGGGTGATTGTCTGGAGTCAAAGCACGAGGTCTCGCGAGTGATCGCGTCGCAATTGGGTGATTGCGATTTCACACTGGTCGCGAACCTGCCCTATGGAGCCGCGACCCCTCTGATGCTCGCGTTGATGCTCGAGTGGCCGACCTGTTTGGGGCAGTTCGTGACGATCCAGAGGGAGGTCGCCGACAGGCTTATGGCAGAGCCGGGCACAAAGGCGTTCGGCGTGATCTCGGTCGTCGCGCAGCTCTTTGCGCGGGTCGAGTTGGTGGCGAAGCTGCCTCGCGAGTGTTTCTGGCCTCAGCCTGATGTTGCCAGCGCGATGGTGTCGGTTGTGCCGCGAGATTTGCGCAAGGACTTTGATCGCAGGCTGTTCGCAACGTTCTGCCAGAAACTGCTTGGACAGCGTCGGAAACAGCTCGGGAGTGTGATCGGACGTGACGCTCCGCTGCCTGAGGGGTTCGATACGAGGCGTCGGGCGGAATCACTTTCGCCTGAGGAGTTTCTCTCGTTGTATGAAGCCCGGTCGGCGCGTTAGACTGGAGCGGACACCCGAGGCAGGAGGCTTCGAGACGCATGATCGCTTCCGGAAACGGACAGACGGATGCGGGTGATGATCCGGCGGCGCTCGCCCGATCGCTTGAACCCGTGATCAGGACTTCTTGCGAAGGCCGACTAGGCGAGATCGAATGGTTCAAGGCATCATGGCAGCGTGGCGGTGCAGCTACGGGGTATTCCACGTGGAGTGACAACGAAACGGGCGAGGTGCCCGTCATCGTGAAGCTGCCCGTCGGTTCGACCGAGCTCAACTGGACTGTCCGGCTTGGCGACCACGGCCTGGATCGAGATGTCGTGTACGGGCAGACACCCCATCCCACGCCTCGCGTGCTCGGATCGGGCGCTGAGCTTGGTGGTCATGACCTCGGTTGGCTCGTGATCGAACGGCTCGAGGGCAAGACGGTCGCTGGAGACCTCACAGAGCGTTCGATGACCGGGCTGCTGAACGCAGCGGTTGAGTTTCAGGCCCGCGCCGATGCGCAGGGGATCGCCATGGGCGAACCACCTGGAACACCTGATTGGTCGGGGGCACTCGAGCAATCGAAGGTATGGGTCCGGGATAACCCGATCGACGAAGCAAAGAGGTGGAAGAAAGCGATCGGCGCGGCGCACAAGACGCTGCCCGTCGCGCTCAGTAAGTGGGAATCGCGATCCATCAACACGTGGTGTCACGGCGATCTGCACCCGGGCAACGCGATGCACATGGAGCCGCATTCGGATCATCCGGACCGGTGTGTGCTGATTGACCTTGCGCTCGTGCACGCGGGTCACTGGGTCGAGGACGCGGTGTACCTGGAACATCTTTTCTGGGGCCATGAAGAGAAGCTGTTTGGCATCAAACCCGTCAGACAGATGCGCAAGCTGCGCAAAGAGCGTGGGCTTGCCGTCGAAGAGCACGATTCGGAGCTCGCAGACATCAAACGCATGCTTATGGCAGCCTGTGCGCCAAGCTTCTTCGGTGTCGAGGGCGACTCGAAGTACCTGTCGCGGGCGCTCGAGTTGACCGAGCGGATCTCGTCCAAGTTGCTCGGATAGATTTTTGGTATTTATAAGGTATTTTGGGGTTGAGCTTGCCTGAGCGGCTCAGATCGGGATGATATAGCTCACCGGGGGCCGCTCGTGGGCTTCCATCCCGGCGTGTAGCCGGCTATGAACACGTCACAGACCCCGATAGGAGTAATCGGCATGGAGTCATTCGAGAAGCTGAAGCAGATCGTGACGGAGGCTGAGGACGATATTGCCAAGGCCGAGGGCGGCAACAAAGCCGCAGGCACTCGTGCCCGCAAGTCGCTCCAGGACGTCCGTAATCTCGCTCAGGACATCCGCAAGGAGATCCTGGCCCTTCGCGATCAGCCCGGCTGATTGGGTCTCGTAGCCTGGCGACGGGAGCAGGAAGATGGGTGATGTGATCTCTTCGGGATCGCCTCTCATGCTTGAGGATCCGAGTGCGCTGCTGTTCGATGTGAGCGGCGTTGATATCACTGCGCGCGTGTCGGACAAGGAAGGGATCCATGAGTGGATCCCTCACCGGGGCGATATGTCGCTCTTGGATGCCGTGGTGTACGCCAGCGAGGACTACACCGAGATCATCGGCTTGAAGCAGGTCCGCGCCGGTGAGTTCTGGGTGCCAGGTCATTTCCCGGATCTGCCCTTGCTGCCCGGTGTCATCATGGTTGAGGCCGCGGCGCAGCTGATGTGCTGGATGTTCAACATCCGCCGGGGCATGCCCTCGCCGGCTGCGTTCCTCCGCATCAACGACTGCTCGTTCCGTAACGCTGTCACGGTCGATGACGACCTGTACATCCTAGTCAAGGAGCTGCGCTTCGGCAGCCGGGGCTACAGCGCGGGTGTGCAGGGAATCGTTGACAACAAGATCGCATTCGAGGCCGAGCTGCGCGGCATGGTCCTTCCCGAGAAGAAGGCCAAGGTCGACGGCTAACCGCCTTTGTTCTGGCCCGAGGGCCCGGTGTGAATGACCCAACCTGGTCATCGCGGGTTCCCGCTGCGGGCGGAATCACTGAAGAACACATTCAGACCATCCCCGCTTCATACGGGGTGGTCTGCGTGCGCGACACGGCGGGCAAGGCCATCTCGCTCGCGGCGAGCGGCGATGTACGCTCGTTTCTTGCCGCGAGGCTCGGTCCACAAGCCGAGGGTGCACACGATTTGCGCCCTGTCTCGGGCACGTATGAGATCATGCCGTGTCTTTCGATTTTCGAAGCGGATCTCTCGTTCATCCGAGAATCCGCTGAGCTCGATCCGGGGCTCCACGACCGTGTCACGCGCAAGCTCCGCATCTGGTGGCTCGGCACGCACACCGATGCAGCTCGTGCGGAGTGGGTGTGGGAGACGGATCCGGCTTCACTCGATGAATCGATGCGCATCATCGGTCCGTTCCTCGAAAAGAAGGGCGTCAGACAACATGCATCGAACCTCGATGCAGCGTTCGAGTTGTGCAGGTACCCGGAAGAGTTGCACAGGGCGCCTGCCGGGAGAGCCTGCGCGTACAAGGAGATGGGCAAGTGCCCGGGCGCGTGCGATGGTTCGGAGTCGCTTGGTGTGTACGAGTCGAGACTCGCCGAGGCGCTTGATTTTGAGGCGTCTGTTTCTGATGCGAGGCGAGACTCGATCAACGAGCGCATGCGAGATGCAGCGCTCGCCGAGGACTTTGAGGCCGCGGCGCAATGCAAGTCCGAACTCGGGGTGTGGGACGCGTTCGACAAGCGCGATGCCAAGGTCGTCGCGGATCTGGGCAAACACTCATACGCGGCTGTGACACAGAGCGATCGCAAGGGCGTGGCAGCTGTGCTCGCGGTTGATCGGGGACGCTGGGCCAGGGTGTGCGAGCTGGACCTTGAAGCAGGTGAGGCAGGCGCAGCCGCGGTCTCGGCGAGCGTGTTATCCGGTCTGAAATCTCTCAGGGGCCTTCAGGGGTGCGGCGATCTTGGTGTGCTCGGGGTTCTCGGGCGTGAACTGCTCAGGCCGAGCAGGGGTGGGCCCGGGTTCGTGCGGATCGACAGGCTCGAAGGGTCGATACTCTTGCAAGCCGCTCGGCGGGTTGTGAAGGCCCAAAGAGCAGACCAAGCTGACCAACGAAGGAACGCCCCGCGCGATGAGTGATCCGTACCCGCTGACATTCGAGCCCATGCTCCTGGAGAAAGTCTGGGGCGGACGCCGGCTGTCATCGCTGGGCAAGTCGCTCCCGGCCGGCGCGAACGTCGGCGAGAGCTGGGAGATCGCTGATCTCGACGCGACCGCGCCATCGGGCGCGGGCGGCGGCGCTCGGCGCTCGGTGATCGCGAACGGGCCGCTAGCGAGAAAGACGATTCAGGCGGCGATGCGTCAGTGGGGTTCGGGCTTGCTAGGGCATGCGAGCCCGACCGAGCGTGGGGGGTTCCCGCTGCTGATGAAACTCCTCGATGCGCACCAGCATCTCTCGGTGCAGGTGCACCCGTCGCCCGCGTACGCGGCGGCGCACCCGGAGGCGACGCCCAAGACCGAGTGCTGGTTCGTGCTCGCGGCCGAGAAGGGCGAGCGGGGCGAGGAGCCGGTGATCTACAAGGGCTTCAAGCCCGGCGTGACGGAGGCTGACTACCGCGACGCGATCTCGTCCGGGCGTGTGCCTGACCTGCTGAGCGCGGTGCCCGCGGTCGTGGGCGAGATGCACGATCTCCCGACGGGGACGATCCACGCGCTCGGCGCGGGCGTGGTCGTCGCGGAGGTGCAGACGCCCAGCGACACGACGTTCCGCGTCTTCGACTGGATCCAGAAGTACAACCGCCCGGCGCGCGAGCTGCACATCGAGCAGGCGCTCGAATCGACACTCTTCGAAGACCCGCCCGAGGCGGTCAGCGTCGAGAAGGATGGCCTTCTCGTCGACAAGGACACATTCCGCGTGCGCCAGCTCTCGGCGCACTGCGAAGAGAAAGCCGTCGCTGCCAAGGGCGTGTGCTCGGCGGTCATGATGCTGCAGACCATGGGTGCCTCGCTTGCGAGCAGGAGCGAGTCGTTCGGCGAGATCACGCTCGATCCGGGGCAGACGGTGCTCGTGCCCGCGGGATGCGCAGAGGACGCTGTGCTGCGAGGCGGGCCCGGGACGCGGGCGCTTGTTGTCGATGTGGTCTGACGATGGGACTCGGGACGGTCGAACTCGTCATGGAGATTGAAGATGCCTTTGGCATCAAAATCTCTGACGAGCGCGCGACTGAAGTCAGTACAGTCGGTGATCTTGCAAGGCTCGTCGAGTCATGCATTCTCGAACAAAGAGGCCCAAGGGCTCCAACCACCGGTGTGCTTACGCACATCAGATGGCTCATCTCGATCGAGTTTGGTATCTCGATGAGTAAAGTACTTCCAGAGAGCAGGCTGCAGGAAGATCTGCGGCTCAACTGATCAGCATCCCTTGTTGAAGTTGCTCACCCACGCCGTGAAATCGGTTGGTGTGCAAGCGCCGTCGCCGTTCTGGTCACAACCCGGGAAGTTGTTGTTGAAGGCGTTGACCCATGCCGTGAAATCGGAGGGGGTAACTGAGCCGTCACCGTTGGTGTCGGGCAGGCACCTTGGAGTTACGAGTGCGGGAGTGCCAGGGGTGGTCTCATAGGCGTAGCGGATAACGCGGTACTGCTCGTTGCAGCGGTCGATTCGGTTTTGGTCGAAGCCGGGGAGTCTTTGGATTTCGATCCAGCCGTAGTGGACGCCGTCGGGTTCGGTGATCTCGAGCCCGATGATGATCGAGCTTCCTACCCAGTCGATGTCGTCGCGGAAATCATCATCTGTGATGTCGAATATCGGCGGGCGTGTCCAGTACTCGCTCGATCCGAGCTCTTCTTGATTCTGGAAATCCCACTCGGAGCCTGGGCCAACACTCTCACCAGCTGAGAACGCGTACGGGCCGGGGATCGGATTGGAGTTCGCGTTGCCGCTGATGTCGAACAGAGTCCCGGCGGGGATGCTCTGACCGTTTGCAGCGAATCGGATGTTCCCGCCTGAGGCAGGACAGTTGCCCACGACAATGTGGCGCGCAAAGCTGCCGCCCTGATCACAATCACCGATGATGAGTAGATTCCCGTCGGCGCTGGCAACGGGTTGTGCCGTCGGGGGCTGCCGGACGTCGAAGTACTCGTAGCTCACTCCGGGAAAGTCTGGGTTGACGCATGAGAATTCATCCGAATATGGAAGGAGTAGCTCTCCGGTGACGTTGTAGATCTCGAGATCAGCGGCTGCCGAGCCAGCGAATAGCAGAAGAACTGCGATCGCCTTTGAATGCGCCATCATGGAGTACCCCTTTCATCAGAAATGGGATCTTCTCTGGTCAGCGTTGACCGATCAGCGCGCAGGCTACCTGATGTCGAGGCTTACCTCAAGCCTGATGATTCGGCTTAATAATGAG
>WUAK01000151.1 GCA_009827205.1 Phycisphaeraceae bacterium
CCACGACTTGTCACAGAGGTGGAACGATCAGAGCCATCCGGCCGATACATTCCTGTGCCCTTTCTGGGCAGGAGACGAGTGTAGCGCACGCCCTCGGACGGTCAAGCTTCTGCGCTAATTTCTCTGCGCGCGCGGCGATTTCTTTCTGCCGTCACCGCGACCACAGAGGCCCAAATCTCCGCTTTGGATTCACCCAGAACCCCTCGTATCGCCCCTGAACAGGCCCTCAGCGTCGCACCCGTCGTCTTCACGTCATCCACGAGCACCACGGCTTGTGGGCTGCCGATGCTGACTTGCCTCAAACGTACTTTGTTTCGCAAGTTCGCAGCTCTGAGGCTCGGGACCACCTCAACCTGGGGTTTGCCTCCAGATCTTCGGAGCATCGGCACGAGTCGCACGCCGCTGGTCGCCCGCACACCCCGGGCCAGCACCATCGAGTGGTCGATGCCCCTGCCCAGCCTCCTCAGCGTCGGCATGGGCACAGGCACCAGGATCGCCGCCTCGGGAGGGATGCCCCTCGCTCTCAGCTCGTCGAGCACCCGATATCCAAGTACTCGCCCGAGCTGCATGCCCTGAGCCCGCCAGGACTCGTACTTGGTCGCGTGAACCGCCTCTCGGAGCTGCCCGGCGAAGTCGCCCAGCCTGATGAACCGATCCCAGGCCAGCTTCTCGGGTCGGCAGGAGCTGCACCTGCCGTCCTCAGGAGAAACCTCGCCTTCTCCGACACCTCTGCCGCAGCTCGGGCAAGAGAAATCTGCGGGCTCGGGCACCCATCTGCTGTCCCGCCCGGTCAGCAGTCGAGCGCGGGTTCCGAGCAGTGCTGACTCGATCTGCGCGAGCATGCTCGGCGGGGTTGGCTTTGGAAGATCTACTCGACGGTGCCGAACTTGATTCGGCGGTTTGGCTTCGATGACCGCACCTGGTTGCTCGTGAGCAGCGGGGGGCCAGACAAAGCTCTGCTGCTGGATGCTTTCAGGATGGGTAGTGCCGTCGGCTACCACGGCTAGCAGATGGTCTCGCGCATCAACGTCGCGCGGGCTGCTTTACGCTCGCCCTGGTTGAGCAATCGCCCTGCCGCGTGCTGTAGGTGCGCAGGGTGCACGAGCAGGAGGAGTCTGTTGATCGTGGAGACGTCCGGAGACTGCAACAGCCCCAGCGAGTGCCCGAGCCTGATCTCGCTCAGCTTGCTCATCGCCTCTGCCGCCGAGAGCCTGCGCGCGTGGGTCAGGATGCCGAGCGATCGGTAGACCAAGTCCTCGGTGTACTCCCGGCGCTGGTTGAGCAGTTTTTCCCGTGCTTTACGCTCGAATTCGATCACGCGGGGCACGATCGAGCCCTGAATCTCGCTCAGCAGGAGTTCCTCGGTCTTGCCCAGCGTCGTCTGGTTCGAGAGCTGGTAGAAGTCGCCGTCGGCATCGGAGCCCTCTCCCCAGAAGCCCCGCAGCGCCAGCGACATGTCCGCCGCGGCTCTCTTGACCTTCTCGATCTCTCCCAGAATCCGCAGCGCCGGCAAATGGAGCATCACCGAGACCCGGATCCCCGTCCCGACGTTGGTCGGGCACGCGGTCAGATATCCAAACCTCGGGCTGAACGCGTATTCGAGCACGTTCTCGACCTTGTCATCGATCTCCGAGATCTCGGCGAGCGTCTCGTCGAGCGTGAGCCCGGGGCGCACCGCGTGCATGCGGAGGTGGTCCTCTTCGTTGACCATGATCGAGACCCGCTCGCCTGGCCTGAACACCACAACCGCGCGGGGGTCCTGCTCGGCTTTCTCACCTGAGGCTCTGTGACCCTTGGCGAGCAGCCTTGAGATGATCTGCCGCTCCTTGAGCGCCTCAAGCGAGAACTCGTCCAGCTTGCTCACGTCGAGCCAGCACGTGCTCTTGTCGTCCTCGGCGATCACACCCGCCTTGGCGAGGTTCTTCCGCACGAGGTTCATAACCGCGCCGCGTTCGCTGATATCAGATTTTCCGACAAAGTTGAAGCCAGAGATGTTCCTCGCGAGCCTGACCCTGCTTGACAGGACAACGTCGGCGTCCTGCCCGCCCCCTGAGAGCCAGGCCGGGGCGCTGCTCAGGATCTCCCTGATCGGGCCTTCGCGGCGCATGGGTGACGGGTCCTCGGGGATCACGCCGAGTCTCCCGAGGGGCGTGGCTCGTCGGGTGTGGCTTCAAAGAGCGACTGGAGCTGCTCGATCTGGTCGCGGATGAGTGCCGCCTGCTCGTACCGCTCGCTCGAGAGTGCGGCGCTCAGCTGGTCACGCAGCGAGGCGAGCTTTCGCGCTCTTTCCTCGGCCTGCCCCAGAACTTCCTTCAGGATCTGTTGCCGCTCCTCGCCCGCCTCGGTCATCGACACGCCGCGAAGAGCTCGCTTTGGCAGCTTGCCGACGTGGTGGGTCGCGCCTTCCTGGGCTCTTGAGATCATCGGGCCGATGACCTGCTCAAAGTGGGCGTAGCAGGATGGGCACCCGAGTCGGCCTGTCTCACGGAACCTTGCGAATGTCACGCCGCAACTCGGGCACGGGCCGAGTCCCGCAGCGGACACGCGGACAACAGCGACCTGCGATGTACCAGGTTTTTCCTGCCCGGTATGGCCGATCATGCCCTGTGCCTTGGGGCAGTTGGCGCAGAAATGGTGTTCGACGTACTCGCCGGTGACCGGATCCTTGAACACCTCGTGGGTGACGGGCTCTTCGTCGCACCCATCGCAAAAGTTGGCCATCGCGTCCTGCTCCGCCGCGCCACTGAACATGGCGTAAGCCCCAGTGTAAAACAAACCGCCGAGGTCATCGGCGGTTCGCTTCAAAATCGACTTGAATCGGCAGAAAAGTGGGCTCTGCAGGAGTCAGCGGGCGATCAGTTTTCGCCTGCTTCCTTCTGCTGGCGGGTGTAGCCGTACTTCCGCTTGAGGGGCTTCTCGATCAGACCCATCCGGATCGCCTTGGCAGACACCTTGATCCGCTGGGGGCGGCCGTCGACCATCGCCGTCACCTTGTGCAGGTTGGGCTTGAACGAGCGGCGGCTGATACCCGTGGTCTTGAGACCGAAACCGCCCTTGGTAATCTTCTGGCCCGAGTAGGCCCGCTTCTTTCCAAAGGTTGTCTTCTTGCCGGTGAAGTGGCACACGTTCGGCATAACAGGGCTCCGATCGTCCCGGTGTACGGTCTACGTTCGCATACGCGATATCTATCCCGAGACAGACCCACTGCCGATCTCGGGCGGTAAGTGTAGCGCGGGGCACGGCGGGTTCAAGGCATCCAGGAGTGTTCTAGCCCCGACTCAGATTCTGCCGGGTGATCATCACCTCGAGCGTCTGGCAGATCAGGTCGATCTCGCGCTCGGTCAGGTCGTTGAAGAAGGGCAGGGCGATCGTCCGGTTGCTCACGCTCTCTGCGATCGGGAAGTCGCCTGGCTGGAAGCCGAACCTATCGCGGTATGGCGGCTGGAGGTGGATGCAGGGGAAGTACGTCGCGCTGCCCACGTCGTGCATCCGCAGGCCCTCGACGATCCGGTCCCGGTCGTCGATCGTGAAATCGGTCGTAAGCCTGACGACGAACACGAACCAGGTCATGAGGGACTCGGGCTCGATGGTCGGAAGCACGAGCGCCTCGGTGCCCGAGAGCCGTTCGATGTACATCCGTGCGACTGATTCGCGCCGCTCCATCATCTCGTCGAACCGCCGCATCTGCGCGCACCCCATGGCGGCCGAGAGCTCGTCCATCCTGTAGTTGAACCCGATCCGCGGGTGCTGGAGCCATGACCCGAGCCGCTGGCCTTCGCTCGCGCTGTCGGGGAATGTGTCGCGTCCCTGGTTTCGGAGCGACATGCAGATCTGCGCCAGATGCGTGTCGTCGGTGACGATCATCCCGCCCTCGCCCGTGGTGATCTGCTTGTTGGGGTAGAACCCGAAGACGCCTGCGCGCCCGAAGCTGCCGCAGGGTCGGCCCTTGTGCGATGAGCCGAGCGCTTCACAGCAGTCCTCTATGAGCGGGATCTCGTACTTGGCAGCGATCTGCGCGTAGGCGTCCATGTGCGCCGGGTTGCCGAACGCCTCGACCGCGACGATCGCCTTGGTCCTGGGCGAGATCGCGGCCTCGAGTTTGTCCGGGTCCATGTTGAGTGTCTTCGGGCAGACATCCACGAAGACGGGCCGAGCGCCGACGTACACGATCGGGTTCGAAGAGGCGACGAAGCTCAGGGGCGTCGTGATGACCTCGTCACCGATCCCGATCTCCATTGCTTGCATCAAGAGGTGCAGGCCGCCCGTTCCCGAGCTGACCGCGACGCCGTGGCTGCACCCGGCGCGGCTTGCGATGAGCTTCTCGAACCGCTCTGTCATCGGGCCGATCGCGAGCCGTCCGCTCTGGATGACCTCGCGGACCATCTCCATCTCGAGTGGTCCGACGTCGGGTTTACTCAGGGGTATTGCATCTGGGCCCATTGCTCAAGGCTATCGGCGACGCCCGGCCTCGGACTGGATTCATCGGGAGACACGTTCCTGGGCCTGGGCAGATGGGCCAGAGCCTCGGAGGTCTGATCCCTCAGCACCAGCGCGAGCCAGGCGGCCTCGGCGCGAATCGGAGCCGCGAATCCACGCGATGGGTCCACGATCATCATCAGCTTGTCCGCAAGCTCGGCCCGAGCCATAGTGCGGTTGCCCTCGACCTCTCGCTCGGCGAGCCAGAGCGAATGAACGAGCGCGAGCGTCGGGTCGCTCGAAACTTCGTCACACCAGACGCCCGCGAGGACCAGGGCTGTCGCGATCTGGCTCGAACCTGCGGCGTGCGCATTGGTCAGAACCAGTTGTGCGCCGATCGGATCGGCCTCAACCAACAAACGCGCGATGTGTCTGGTAAACCAGGGCTGACCTGCTGATGCTTCGCTCTCGATGAGCATCGAAAGGGCTCTTATCCGCTCGTGGTGGGGGAGCCTGTCAACGAACTGCAGCGAGATTCGCTTCACTGGGTCGCCGCCCGTCGATGCAAGTCGGGCGATCTGCTCGGGCGTGCACCTTGATTCTTCTGCCAGTGATCGGATCGCGTCAGCGCACGCGGCGATAAACCCGCCGTGAGTCTGGCCGGCTCGTTCGATGTCATCCACGATCCATGCCGGATACCCGCGAACGTGCTGGCGGCTTGCACCCTCGAGCGCCCAGAACGCGAGGGGTGTGAGAGTGCTGGATTCTGTTCGTGCGTCTTCGAACACATCTGACCACCAGACCCGGAGGCCTGCCCTGTTGGGATCAACAGCGAGCAGTGTCCTGAGTGACTCGCGTGACACGAGCCTGCATTCTGGTGAGGGTTTCGCGTTGCACGCTTTGAGAAGAGCGGCAGCCCAGTGTGAAAGATGCACGGTGGGCACCTCTCGTGCGATCGCGAGGGTTTGTACGACACTTGCGATCCTGCCCTCAGACGCATCTCGCACACCCTTGCGGAGGATGCTCGTCGCGTGGTCCTGCGCGACAGCGACGGGCCGGGTCTTCGGCGCCGGGGTCATGACCGAGAGCGCGGCCAGCATCTGGATCGATTCATCGTCAGAGCCGAGCAGCGGCAGCCATGACTCAGCGTCAACCTGCTCACCCAGCTTCATGAGTTCAATGAGCGCGCTTGCGCGTTCAGCGTTTCCTGCGCTGCTGTCCATCGCGATCGACCGGAGGGCGTGCAGATCGATCAGGCCCGATTCTGAGCCGAGCGTGATCAGATCGGCGCGCTCGTCGGGTTCGAGGTGGCGCATCTGGAACGAGTCGAGCGAGCACTCGGATGCGATCTCTGCCAGGCCCAGGAGCGACTGTGCTCGGACAGCGGGCGATGGGTCGGATTTGGCGCGGTAGAGCACCTGGTATGCCGCCGGTGTTCGGCGTTCACGCAGCCAAGCGATGGCGTCTTCCCGCTCGCGAGGGTCGGATGACGAATAGCTGCTCTCGAGCACGTGCACGAGTGGTTCGCACGATGGCACGAACACGACCTGTTGTGCCCAAGCTATCGGCGCAGACAGCGCGAGTGCCACTACGCAGCCCGAGATGTACCGGTACTTCCCCACCAGATACGAGGTGGGAATCAGAAGGTCGTCGTGCAAGCAGCGCGAAAGAGAATCGTGGGGCCGGGCATGTATCGGACGTTACAAACGCCCGGGTCGTATCCGCGTGCGTCCCGTAACCGGATCAACTCTGGCGGATTCGGCGCTCGATGGTGTCGGCGAGTTGATCGATCGTCATGCCGTCGACAGAGAGCCCGAGGCTGACCGTGTCTTCGAGCTGCTTGGCGATCCGCTGATGGGCGGTGATGACGGTCGAGTGGTTGGTCTTGCCCATCTTGCGAGCGATCTCGGGGTAGCTGAGCGTGGTGGTCTTCTTGCAGAGCATGGTGATCAGCGCCCGCGCCATCACGACCCGCTTGTGCCTGCCGCTGGCGCCAAGATCCTTGTGCTCGACCTCGAGCATCAGGCACACCGCGTCACGGACGTTGTCGAAACGGATCGCCTGCGCCGGGGCAGAGCCTGGTCGTCCGAGCGCCGAGAGCGCCCGCTCGATCACGTGCGAGGGGAGCTTGCCTTCTGGAGTGCGATCGGTGATGACCCCAGCCGCGGCTGCGATGCGGGTCAGGGCGCCCTCAAGCTCACGCACGGACCAAGACCCATGCGCGGGGTCCTCGCAGAGCCTGCGGACGGCGGTTTCCTCGAGCCGGATGCCGCGGCGAGAGGCCAGCTCGCAAACGAGTCTCTGACGGAGCGGCATGTCGGGCGTGTGGACCTGCATGACCATGCCAGACAGGAAGCGGTTGACGAGCCCCTTGGAGA